>DATDIA010000059.1:0-17377 GCA_036521295.1 Candidatus Cybelea sp.
GAACGCGCCTCCCGGCGAGAGCGACGCGCAATGGAACTATTGAGGCGCACAATCCCGGCGGCAGTCGCCACGCTCGCGCTGTTGGGAGTCACGCCAAATGGTTCTGACTCGGCGCTCGCGGCGCTGCATTTTCGAAACATCGGCCCGCTCGACGGTCGCATCGATGCCGTTAGCGGCGTTGATGCCGATCCCGCGACCTACTACGCCGGCGGTCTCGGCGGGCTATTCAAGAGCGCCGACGGCGGCATAACCTGGCAATCGATCTTTAACAATAAGCCCGTCAGTTCCGTAAACGCAATCGCCGTGGCCTCATCGCAGCCGTCGGTCGTCTACCTGGGAACCGGCGAGGCAAACTTGCGCAACGACATCGCGTTCGGCGATGGCGTTTGGCGCTCCGGCGATGCTGGAAAAACGTGGTCGCATTTAGGTCTCGACGCGACCGGCCAGATCGCCGCAATCGCCGTCGATCCGTCGGACGCAAATCGCGCGTACGTCGCCGCGCTCGGTGACGCCTATCGCGCAACCGCAGATCGCGGAATTTACCGCACGATCGACGGCGGAGCAAGCTGGGAAAAGGTGCTTTACACCGACGAGCGCACCGGCGGCTCGAGCATCGCAATCGATCCCGCCGACACGAAGCATTTGCTCGCCGGTATGTGGGAAGGGTGGCGCACGCCCTACCATCTGACGAGCGGTGGACCGACCGACGGGATTTACCAATCAACCGACCGTGGCGATCACTGGAGCCGCTTGCAAGGCAATGGTCTTCCGACGCGTATGACCGGCCGGATCGCCATCGCCTTTGCACCCAGCAATCCCAAGCGCGTGTATGCATTGATCGAATCGTCGCAAGGAACGCTTTGGCGCAGCGACGACGGCGGCACGCACTGGGCAATGGTCAACGCCTCGCACGGCATCGATCAGCGCCCCTTCTACTTCACCTCGCTCGCCGTCGACCCGCAGAACGCAAATCATATCTTCTTCATGTCGGTGCAGATTTGGGAGAGCACCGACGGCGGCAAGACTGCCAAGGAAATTCATAGCCCACCCGGCGGCGACTATCATCAGATGTGGATCGATCCACGCAATGCCGCGCGGATTGTCGCGGGCGGTGACGACGGTGCAGCAGTGAGCCTCAATGCCGGAAAGACGTGGTTGTATGCACTGCTGCCGATCGCGCAGTCATATCACGTCGACACCGACGACCGAATTCCTTACACGATTTGTTCCGAAGACCAGGACGCGGGCAGCGCGTGCGGGCCCAGCAACAATCTTGCGCCTGACGGCATCACGCCGGACGAATTCTTCTACGCCGGCGGCGGTGAGAGCGGCTGGATCCTCTTCGATCGTCGCGATTCGAACCTCATTTACGGCGACAGTTATCAAGGCGCGGTTACACAGTACGATCGCCGCACCAAACAAGCGCGCCGAATCGACGTCTGGCCGGTCGATGCGATGGGCTGGCCGGCCGCACCGCTGCGTTATCGTTTTCAGTGGACCGCTCCGCTGGCGATCTCGCTGCTGCATCCTCATCGCCTCTACATGGGCGCCGATCGAATCTTCCAAACCGATAATGGCGGCGAGACTTGGCGGGCGATCAGTCCAGACCTGACGCGCAATGACAAGATCCGTCAGCAAATCTCCGGCACGCCGATCACGCCCGACAACACGAGTGTCGAGTACTACAATGTCGTCTTCTCGATCGGTCCCTCGCCTCTACGGGACGGCGAGATTTGGGCCGGTACCGATGACGGCCGCGTCTGGCTCACGCGCGACGGGGGCGTGCGTTGGTCTGAAGTGACGCCCGCAGCGTTTGCACGTTCGGATCGCCGATGGCTTCGCGTCGACTACGTCGAGCCGTCTCCCTTCGATGCCGGTACGGCGTATGTCGCGGCCGACGCACACAAATGGGGCGATCGTCGACCGCAGCTGTTCGTGACGCACGATTACGGGAAAACGTGGGCCGCGATCTCGGGCGGCTTGCCGCAAGAAAGCTACACGCGCATGATTCGCGCCGATCCCGTGCGGCGCGGGATGCTCTATGCCGGAACGGAAACCGGGCTCTGGTATTCGTTCGACGACGGCTCGAGTTGGACGCGCTTTTCCAATGGATTCCCGGTGGTTCCCGTCTACGACTTCGTCGTTCAGCGGCGATTCGACGATCTGGTCGTCGGCACGCACGGGCGCGGCATCTGGATTCTCGACGACCTGCATGCGCTGCAAGAGTTAACCCCCGAAATCCGAGCGGAGGCACTACACCTCTTTTCCTTGCGCGACGCCTATCGCTACCGCTTGCACCCGAGCGAATCGGTCTCTGCGTTTGCCGGTGAGAATCCGCGCTATGGGGCCGACGTCAACTTTTGGCTTTCCGCAGTACCCCTTAAGAGCAATCCCATCAAGATTCAGGTCTTCGACGGAACGCGCCTCATTCGCACGATTGAGGTGAAGAAACCCGTTACCGGCCTGAATCGCGTATCGTGGAACCTGCGCTACGATTCACTCGATCCGCCCAAAGGGTACGTGCCGTGGGCAGGTGGAGGATTTACCGGGCCGCTCGTATTGCCGGGAACCTATACGATTCGCATCATCGCCAACGGTCATCTGGTGCAAGGGGGCGTGCGCGTCGTCGAGGATCCTCGCTCGCGCGCCTCCCGCGCCGATCTGCAGCGGCAGCTCGATTTTCTGATGCGCGTGCGCGCAGATATCAGTGCGATGACGAGAGCGATCGAACGTCTCCAGTCCATGGAGAAGCGAAATCCCTCGCTCAAACCGCGCATCGATGCGCTGCTTCAGGAGCTTTACAATCCCGAAGTGACGCAGTCCGAAGACGCGCTGCGTGTTCCCGAACGTGTCTATGGACGGCTCAGCTTCCTGGCTTCCGGCGTCGCATCTGCCGACGCGTCCCCGACTCAAGCCCAGTACGAGGTCCTTACGGTGCTGGAGGCCCAAGCAAGGGCGCTTCTTGCCGAAGCGAATTCGTTCGCATCCTAGTCCCGCTTACTCGCACTTCGTCGCCTCGGTCGTTTGAGTCGTTACTGCGGCGGTGGAAATTGCGCCGACGGCGGGGGCGGCGGCATTGCCGCAAGTTCGAGCGTAAATGAGGCGATCGTCTTTCCTCGCGACGTAAACCGCACCATATACGGTCCGGGGTTTGGCCACGTGATGCCGCCGAATCCCACGACGGCACGTTGGCTCATCTGATCGGGCCGGAACGCCATGTCCGCGATCGCCTGGGTTGCAATCGGCTCGCCCTGCGAAGGAAGAATCTCGACGCGACATTGCATCAAGAATCCTGGCATCGAGCGCTGGAAGCCAAAGACGACGAAAATCATGCCGGTGGTCGCCGGAAAAATCGGCGAGTTGATTCGCTCCGCTATATTGTGAAACGTGACGCGTTGGAACGGATCGGTGCTGAAGTCGTCGCACGCGAACGCCATCTGCACGGTCACGTCGTTCGCGATGCGGAATTCCACCGGCTCGTCTGTTCCCACGATCGAACTTCGTTCGCGCCGTGCTTGGGTCGGACCGCTTTTGGGAAGGCTCTGTTGAGTTATGATTGCAGCCACACCAGACCTTACCAAAACGCCGCCCCGCAGCGGACGCGAGATGCTCGGAAGCTACGCCTGGCTGGCCAGGCTGGCGGACAAAGTTCGGGCCGAGCATGCCGGCACGCAAGGCGAGTACGTCGGATATTGTCCGCTATCGATGGGTTTTCTCGAGCGCACGGGAGTCACGCGCAATGCCTTCGACCTCCTGATCGCGCAAGGGCTCGATGACCAGCAGCTCTTCGAGTATTTCGATAACCACGTTTCCGACGAGCAGCGTGAAGCTGCGAATCGATACGTGCTCGAAGAGAAGCGCCAAGCTCTCGACGAGCAAGACGCCGAAGAGGGTCGCGGCTAAGCTCGAGCGGCCTACCGGGGCCTTGGCGCACCGGTGCGCGAATAAACCCGGTGGTGAAAACTCGCTCCGACATTCGTAACGTCGCCATCATCGCGCATGTCGACCACGGTAAGACGACGCTCGTGGACGCGATGCTCAAGCAGAGCGGTGTTTTTCGAGAAGGCCAGCAGGTCGCCACGCGGATCCTCGATTCCAATCCGCTCGAGCGCGAGCGCGGCATCACCATTCTGGCCAAGAATACCGCCGTCCGCCACGGCGACGTCAAGTTCAACATCGTCGACACGCCGGGGCATTCGGACTTCGGCGGAGAGGTGGAGCGCGTTCTGCAGATGGTGCAGGGCGTGCTGCTTCTCGTCGACGCAGCCGAAGGGGTAATGCCCCAAACGCGCTTTGTCTTGCGCAAGGCGCTCGAGCTCGACTTGCGCGCAATCGTCGTCGTCAACAAGATCGACCGCAAGGACGCCCGCGCCCAAGAGGTCGTCAATCAAAGCTTCGATCTCTTCGTCGAGCTCGGCGCGAACGACGAACAGGCCGACTTTCCGGTCCTCTTCACCAACGCGAAGGCCGGCATCGCTAAGCGATCGCTCTCCGAACGCAGCGACTCGCTCGAGCCGCTTTTCGAAACGATCGTCGCGCACGTTCCGGAAGCTCCCTCCGAAGAGGGGCCGTTCCAGCTGCTCATCTCGGCGATCGACCACAATCGCTACGTCGGGCGCGTCGGCATCGGGCGAATCTTTCGCGGAAGCTCGCGGCGCAACGAACCGATCGTTAAGATCGGCCGCGACGGCGCCGTCACAACGGGGCTGCGCCTGACGAGCCTGCTGACCTTCGCCGGCTTGGAGCGAATCGACGTCGAGGAAGCGTCGGCCGGCGACATCGTTTGCGTCTCCGGAATCGACAACCTCAACATAGGCGACACGATTGCCGACGCGAGCGCGCCCGAACCCATTCACGCCGTCGCCGTCGACGAACCGACCGTCTCGATGTTTTTCAGCGTCAACAACTCGCCCTTTGCGGGAAGGGAGGGCAAGTTTCTCACGTCGCGTCAAATTCGCGAACGGCTGATGCGCGAGCTGGAATCGAACGTCGCGTTGCGCGTCGCCGAAACCGGATCGCCCGACACCTTCGAAGTGCGTGGGCGTGGCGAGCTGCATCTCGCGATCCTGATCGAAACGATGCGGCGCGAAGGCTACGAGCTTGCGGTTTCCAAACCACAGGTCATCATCACGGAGCGCGACGGCCGGCGCTGGGAACCGGTCGAATACGTCGTCGTTGACGTACCCGAAGCCTATGCCGGGGCGGTCATCGAGGCCCTTGGGCGGCGCAAGGCCGCCATGTCGAACATGCTCCCTCTGGGCGACGCTCAGCGGCTCGAGTACACGATGCCCACGCGCGCTATTTTCGGATTGCGCGGCGAACTGTTGACGCTCACGCGCGGTACGGCGGTCTTATCGCATACCTACTACGATCATCGGCCGTGGCAAGGAGAACTTTCCGGCCGTAATGTCGGCGCATTGGTGGCGAGCGACACGGGGAGAACGACGGGATACGCGCTGATGGGCGTGGAGCAGCGCGGCCGCTTCTTCATCGGTCCGGGAGTCGATGTGTACGAAGGCATGGTCGTCGGCCGTGCCAACGACAACTACGACGTCGCGCTAAACGTGGTGCGCGAAAAGAAACTGACGAATATGCGCGCCGCCGGATCGGACGAGAACGTCAAGTTAGCCCCGCCCGAGGAGCTCTCGCTCGAAGCCGCCATCGAATTCATCGAGGATGATGAGCTCGTCGAAGTAACCCCCGAGTCGATCCGGTTGCGCAAGCGGATTCTCAAGGAGACCGACCGCCTGCGGCTGCGCAAGCGTGAAGCGGCCGCAGGCTCCAATCGATAGTGCCTCGTTTACGGTGAGAGCCGGCGGCTGAAATAGTCGACGGTCGCCGTGTCGGCTTGCAACCAGGATGCGTACCGGAGAAAGCCGTGAATCTCATTGGGAATGACGATCTGCTCGAAGGGCACGCGCGCGAGGCGAAGGCGCTCGACCAAGTCCACCATTTGATGGAACTCGACGTTGCGGTCGTCGTCGCCTTGGATCAGCAAGACCGGCGATTTCCAAGTTGCGATCGCGGAGTCGGGTGACGATTCCCAAGCCAGTTTCATGATCGCTCTCGTGTTGTATCGTTGATAGCGCTTGGGCTGCGTGAAGCCCAAGAGGGGATTATCGATGTCGAACGACCAGTCGTGCACGCCGTGAAAATCGACGCCTGCCTTGAAGATGTCGGAGTTCCTCGCAAGCGCGAGGGCCGTCAAGTAGCCGCCGTACGAGCCGCCCCAAATGCCGATGCGTTTGGAATCGACGCGCGCATCGTGCTGTAGAAAGCGCGCTCCGGCGAGGACGTCTTGATATTCCGACGCACCGGTCGGGCCCCATCGCGCCGGAAAGTTGAAGTCGTGACCGTAGCCGATACCGGTTCGATAGTTGACGGAGAGCACGGCGAATCCTCGGCTCGCTAGAACTTGGTTCACCGCATATGCGTTGGAATAGTAATCCATGTAATGCCACGTCAGCAGCATCTGGCGTTCAGGCCCACCGTGCACGAAGACGACGGCCGGATGCTTTCCGCCGCCGCGAGGCAGAAAGAGCTGGCCGTGAATCAGCCAACCGTCGGCGGCATGGAACGAAACTTCCCGCGGCGTTACGAGTTGCGACGAAGGAAAGTCGCTGGGGACCAGGCTCCCATTGAGCTCGGTTTGCCTGGGGGACCAAACTTTGGGCTGGGCTATCGTAAGCAACGTTAGCTCCACCGTCACGAGCAGCGGCTGTTGTGCCGTCGCGCGATTAAAGGCGACAAAACCGTACGTGAGGGCGACGGGACTCGTCTCGCTACTCGCGCCACTCGTGAGGGGCCTGATACCGCCGGTTGTTACATCCACACGAAAGACATGCCGGCGATCGTCGTCGCCCTGCGTCGAGCCGGTGTTGGCCGAATAAACGACGGATTGCAAATCCGGCGAAACGGCAACGTCCTCGACCATAAAATTGCCCGGCGTCAGCAGCCGCGGCGCGCTGCGGGTCAGGGAAGCGGCCACCTGGCCTGCGTACGCCGCAACCAAATACAGTTGTGGCCAGTTATTCTCTTCGCTCTTGAAGACAAGACTGTTTCCGGCTGCCCACTCTAAGAACGGTCCGCCGGCGGTTTGCGGCAGCGAACCGCGCGAAGAATTCGCGCTCGACCAGACCTCATGTGCACCACCTGTGCGCACGTCGGCGACCCAGATCTGCCACGGGATGGGATTCCAGTTCAACGGATTTTGCGGCGGCCCGCCGTCGCCGTGCAATCGAATAAAGGCAATGCTTTCTCCGCCCGGGGACCAGCGCGGCATGAAATCTTGTGATGTCGTCGGCGCGAGGTACTCGATCGGCATCGCGTTGTTTCGATAGACTCCGATGAAGCTATGGTCGGTACGCGTCGAAACGAAGGCAAGCGCCGATCCGTCAGGCGACCAATGCAAATCGGAATCTTGACCGCGGTCGAAGAAGAGCCGAAGCGCGGAAGCCCTTCCGTCGATCGGTGCGCTCATGACTGCGCCGCCGTTAGTGAAAGCCACGTGCGTGTCGTCGGGCGAGATCGCCGGCGTGTCGCCGGTTCCCAGCAGTTTCGGCGCGCCGCCACCGCCAGTCGCGACCGACCACACCTGCATCTCGGGTTGCTGTGGGCTCGACGCAGGGCCGGGTTGGAGCGGTAGCGGCCAGTTCGCGTCGTGGTCGCCGCCACGCACGTAAACGACGTGTGCGTCGTCGTTTGAAATAATCAGATTCGTCAGCTCTTGGCCGTCGTCAGCGTTCGAGGAAAAGAGCTGCACCGGCGTCCAGGCCGGCGCGCGTGCGAACCAGATCGTTCGAACGCCTTGTGTATCGAGGGCATAGGCAATCGCCGTCCCGTGCGCGTCGCGAACGAGCGCAGCGGGAAACGGATAGCGCAGAATCTGAGCCAGCGTAAATGCGGCAAGCATGAACGCTCTTACGCCGTGGCTGCGACCCGTTCCCCGACCGCGAAGGTCAGGTCGCCTCGATTCTCGTCGAAGCCGACGTCGACGGTGTCGCCGTCGTTGATTTCACCCGTCAAGATCTTTCGGCCGATCGGCGTTTCCAACTCCTTTTGAATCGTGCGTTTGAGCGGACGCGCGCCGTAGTGCGGATCGTAACCTACCTTCACGATGTGGCGTTTCGCCGCATCGGAGAGCACGAGGGTGATACGCCGCTCGGCCAACCGTTGCCGCAAGCGCTGAAGCTGCAAGTCCACGATCGTCAACAGCTCGTCCTCGTCGAGCGCGTGGAAGACGATGATTTCGTCAACGCGATTGAGGAATTCGGGCCGGAAGTGCTGGCGAAGCTCGTCGAGCACCGTCGCACGCATTACGGCGTAATCGGCGCCGTCGAAGGAACCTTTGTAGTCGAGAATACGATGGCTTCCGATGTTCGAGGTCATGATCACGATCGAGTTCTTGAAATCGACCGTATGGCCCTGACCGTCGGTGAGGCGTCCATCGTCGAGGATCTGCAGGAAAACGTTGAAGACGTCGGGGTGCGCCTTCTCGACCTCGTCAAAGAGAATCACCGAGTACGGGCGGCGGCGCACCGCTTCGGTAAGCTGACCGCCCTCTTCAAAGCCGACGTATCCCGGCGGCGCACCGAGCAATCGTGCGACGGTGTGCCGCTCTTGGTACTCGGACATATCGATACGAATGAGCGCGCGCTCGTCGTCGAAGAGATACTCCGCGAGCGCTCGCGCCAGCTCGGTTTTGCCGACGCCGGTAGGGCCGAGGAATATGAACGATCCGATGGGCCGATTGGGATCGGCGAGACCCGAGCGCGACCGCAACACCGCTTCCGCAACGGCGTCGACGGCTTCGTTCTGTCCCACGACGCGCCGGTGCAGCTCGTCCTCGAGATGGAGCAGCTTCTGCCTTTCCCCCTCTAAAAGTTTCGTGACCGGAATGCCCGTCCAGCGCGAGATCACGCCGGCGATATCGTCTTCGTCGACCTCTTCCTTGGAGAGTCGCGCGCCGTCCTTTTGCGCGAGACGCTGCTCCTCAGCGTCTAGTTCTTTTTGTAGTTTCGGCAGCGTGCCGTAACGCAGTTCGGCGACACGGTTGAGATCGTACTGGCGTTCGGCCTGCTCGATCTGGACCTTGGTCTGCTCGATTTGATCGCGTATCGAGCGCAGCTTGACGGCGGCGCTCTTTTCCGCGTCCCATTGCACGCGTAGCTTGGCCTGCTTCTCACGAAGCTCCGCCAACTCTTTTTCGATCTGCTCCAAGCGGCGGCGGCTCGCGCTGTCGTCTTCTTTGCGCAGCGCTTCGCGCTCGATCTCGAGCTGCAGAACGCGTCGCGAAACTTCGTCGAGCTCTTGAGGCATCGAATCGATCTCGGTGCGCAGCTTCGCCGCTGCCTCGTCGACCAAATCGATCGCCTTGTCGGGCAAAAAGCGATCGGTGATGTAGCGATTGCTCATGGTCGCGGCCGCCACCAGCGCGGCATCTTTGATGCGTACTCCGTGGTGTGCCTCGTATTTCTCCTTCAGCCCGCGAAGGATGGAAATCGTATCCTCGACGCTGGGCTGATCGATCATCACCGGTGCGAAACGGCGCTCGAGCGCCGCATCCTTCTCGATGTATCGGCGATATTCGTCGAGGGTCGTTGCCCCGATCATGTGCAGCTCGCCGCGGGCGAGCATCGGCTTAAGCAGGTTGCCTGCGTCCATCGCACCCTCGGCCTTGCCCGCGCCGACGACCGTATGCAGCTCGTCGACGAAGAGTATGATCTGGCCCTCGGACGCGGCGACGTCTTTGAGCACGGCTTTGAGGCGCTCTTCGAATTCGCCTCGGTACTTGGCGCCGGCAATGAGGGCGCCCATGTCGAGCGAGACGATGCGCTTGTTTTTTAAGCCTTCAGGAACGTCGCCGCGAACGATGCGCTGAGCGAGGCCCTCCACGATCGCCGTTTTGCCGACACCCGGATCGCCGATGAGGACCGGATTGTTTTTGGTGCGGCGCGATAGCACTTGGACGATGCGGCGGATCTCCTCGTCGCGTCCGATCACCGGATCGAGCTTGCCACGCTCGGCTTCAAGCGTCAGGTCGCGCCCGTAGCGCTCGAGCGATTTGTACGTGCCTTCGGGATCCTTCGTCGTGACGCGTTGATTGCCGCGAACCTCACGGAGCGCTTGAAGCAGCTTGTCTTTCGTCAACCCGGCGTCACGGAAGAGACGCCCGACGGCTCCCGACGACTGCGCCATTGCAAGCAAGACGTGTTCGACGGAGGTGTAGTCGTCTTGCAGGGCCTTTGCCTCATTCTCGGCGACGCTCATGATGCGCGCGAGTTCGGGCGAGAGCGTCACCTGCGCGCTATCGGCACTCCCGCCGCTGAGTCGCGGCAAACGCCCGATTGCTTCGTCGGTCTGGCGCGCAAGGGCTTTCGGATCGCCTCCGGCCTTAGCGATGATATCTGGAGCAATGCCGCGCTCTTGCTCGAGCAGAGCCGCGAGCATGTGTTCGGGCGTCGTCTGCGTGTTGTGTTCCGCTAGTGCGCGCGAGTAGGCGGCATTGAGCGCCTCGCTGACGCGCTCCGTCATCTTCTCTACGTTCATCGTCCAACCATGATACAGCGGGACCCGCTCATTGAGTAGTCTTTTGGGTGATTCATAGGTGCTGGTAAGCAGCCGACAGCGCGTCGAGCTGCGTCTTGTAAGTGGCCGCTTGCGCGAGTTGCGCTGCAGTCGGCGCTTGAAACGAGCTGCTCATTCTCGAAATCAAATCGAGCACGTCCTCGCGGAGCTGCGCGGGCCCGCTCAGATCTTCGATATTGCGGGGGTCATAGGTGACTCGGTGTTTGAATTCGATCAACCGCGCCGCCTGTGATTCCGACGCGCGTTGCAGACGCGCGTCGAGTTGATTCAACATCGTGTCGATAGTCCCGAGCTCGCCGTAGAGTCCCGCGAGGAAATCGTGCCGGCTTCGAGCGCGCGCCAGATCCGAATCGCGCGGATCGACTTTGACCGTCAACGGCTGCGTTTTAGCGACGCCGTCGACGTCGAGGCGCACGGCGTACGAACCCGGTACGACTTCGGCACCGGTGTCGACGCCCTGATTCTCCTTATAGGTTCCGGTCCATTTTGGTGGAGCGTCCTCGGTGAGGTCCCATGACGTGCGGTTTATGCCGGCATGCGTGGGAACGTCCTTGCTTTCGAGATGGCGGACGACTCTTCCAAGAGGATCGAGGATATCGATCGCTGCGGTTTTGGGCGTCTTGGCGAGAAAGTAGGTGATAACGGCGCCGTAGGGCGGATTGGCGCCCACGAATACATTAGCCGGAACCTTCGGCTTGGTGAAGACGTTCACCGGAGCCCATTGCCACATGCGGTAGGCGTCGCGCATCGGGAAGAGCGTCACCTCCGACGACCTCGCGCTCTGCCACTGCTGCAGTGCGGTCAAGTCGTCGAGAATCCAGAGACCGCGCCCGTGCGACGCGACGACGAGATCGTTGGCGGCGGGCTGAATCTGCAGATCGTAGATCGCCGTCGCGGGCATGTTCAAGCGAAGCGATTTCCAATGCAATCCGCCGTCGAAGCTGATCCAGACGCCGCGATTGGTTCCCGCATAGAAGACCTCAGCGTTGCGCCGATCCTGTCGAATGCTGCGTACGAATTGATCGGCGGGGAGATCGCCCGAGATCGAACGCCAGGTCGAACCGAAGTCGTCGGTGCGCAGAATGTAGGGACGTTCGTCTCCGAGCAGATGGCGCTCGACCGCGATAAAGGCGGTGCCGGCAGCAAACGGCCCCGCATCCAGACCGATGATGCGTCCCCACGGCGGCACGAGCGTCGTGGGTGGCGCAACTTGTCTCCAGTGGGCACCACCGTCGCGCGTTACCTGTACCAGACCGTCGTCGGTGGTCGCCCAGATGACGCCGGCATCGAGTGCGGTGGTAGCGAGATAAAGTATCGTGTCGTAGATTTCTGCCCCCGACTCGTCGCGCGAAACCGGTCCGCCTGAATCGAGCTGTTTGCTCTTGTCGTCGCGCGTGAGATCGGGGCTGATGGCGTTCCAGGTTCGTCCGCGATCGGCGCTCTCAAAGACGACGTTGCCTCCGACGAGCGCTTTTCCGTCGTTCGTAAACGCAATGGGCGTCTCCCAATTGAACCGATATCTCAGCCGGCCCGCTGCGTGCTCGCCGCTCGATTCTGCATCCGGCGAAACTTCATCGGCCTGCTTCGTCCAAGCATTCCACAGATAGACTTGCCCGGTATCTGAGTTCGTCGAACTAGACCAGACCAGCGCGAGGTCTTTTGGATCGATCACTGCCCACATGCCGTCACCGGGGACCACCTGGTACCAATCCCGGTTCATGACACCGATCCCATTGGAAGGCGCCGACGGACCGCACCACGAGTTGTCGTCCTGCAAGCCGATGCAGACGCGATAGTTTATCTGCAATGGTCCGAGCCCCACGTGGTACGGCTGGGCGAAGGGCAGATCGTACGGCTGCCAAAAGTGCGCACCGCCATCGGACGAGGCGATGACGCCTTCGTCGCATCCGACGACGATGCGCTTGCCATCGGCTGACCACCAGATCGCATGGTAATCCCAACCGGCGTTGGTCGCGATCGCGTGAAAAGAGCGGCCGCCGTCGGTGCTCATCGAAAGAATGAGTGCGACGTTGATGAGTCGATTTGAATTCGCCGGGTCGACGAAGATGGTGCTGAAGTAGAATGGCCGCGCGCCGAGAAACGAGCTGTGCGGCATCTTATTCCATGTCGCTCCGCCGTCGTCGGAACGCCACAGCTCGCCCTGGCTGGATTGTATGATCGCATAGATTCGACCATGCATTCCCGCGGCCAAACCGATGCGGCCGGTGAAGCCCCCCGGCAAACCGCTGCCGATCAGCTTGCGCCACGTTGCGCCATTGTCGTCGGAGCGATAGATGCCACCGAGCGCGCCTCCGCTGTCGAGTCGCCAGGGCGTTCGGCGAAACTGCCAGACGCCCGCAAAAAGCGTCGCGGGCCGATCCGGAACGCGCACCAGAGACGAAACGCCGCTTGCGGGACCGACGTAGAGCGTGCGCGTCCAACGCGCGCCGCCGTCGTGGGTGACGTAGACGCCGCGATCCGGATCGTCTGCCGAAACGCGTCCAAGCACGCCGATTGCGACGAATCGACGGTTTCGAGGATCGATCGTAATGCTCGCGATGTGAGCGGACCGCTCGAGGCCGAGGTGCTGCCAGCTCCTGCCGCCGTCAACCGAATGATAGACGCCGTCGCCGGACTCGACGTCGTTGCGTGGATTCGATTCGCCGGTTCCAACCCAGACATCGCGATCGTCTTGAGGCGAAATTGCGATTGCTCCAATCGGCGCGACCGGCTCGCGGTCGAAAACCGCGGACCAGGACGCTCCGCCATCGGTCGTCTTGAAAACACCGCCGCCCGCGCCGCCGGCAAAGTACAAGCGTGAATCGCGATTGCTACCGGCAACCGCGGTGCTGCGTCCTCCGCTAATAGCCGGCCCGATTTCGCGATACTTCAAAGTGTTAAAAGCGCTCGAGCCGGCCTCCGCTTTCGCCGGCGACGGCAAAGCGGCCAGCGCGAGCGCGCTGGAAAAAAGCAATAATCGTGCGAGCATCGGCGCTTCTTTACCCGGTAAAGCCGCGCCGCCTCTCTAAAGGAGGGCGCCGCTTGAGGCCCTAAGGCGCCGCGATGCTCGAAATCACGGGCGGCGCCGTGCGAGCCTACTACCTGTTTGACGTCGCCGACACGATTGATCTGGCAAAGGTAAGCGTGTTGGGTGGCGATACGCGCGCGCCCGCTGCGCTTCCGCTGAGCCGCCAAGCCCCTCCGTATTTGCAGTTCCCCGTTCCGCCGCTGGTCGCGAATCTGCCAGAAGCCGACTTCGACGGACTGCAGTGCACGGTGCGGGTAAAGTTCTACGACTACGGGGTCGTCTCGCTTCGATTGACCTTTCCGGGCGAAGGCTCGTGGAACCAGTTGACCGCACTAACGGAACGGGCTCGCACGGACGAGCGCATCAGCAGGTTCGCCGAATCGACGGTCATGCGAATCTGCGACGAGTACGCGCACGCTCTCGACGAGCGCCATCCGGCTCTTTTTGAGGATTACCTCATCATCGAGATCGAGCGATTCGCGCAGACGATCGACGCCGAGACTCTTTTGCACGACCATTCCGCCTCGCTCGCAACCCTCTTGCTCGGAGAGCGGCGCCCACTCTCCGCAACCGAGACCGAGGAAGCCTTACGTGTCCGCTTCTCCTACCATGAGGACGATCTGACGATCGTGCAGTGGGACACGGCGATCGTCTACGACCGAGGCGAGAGCGCGCGCGCTATCGAGGAAATTTTGGAGTTTGCAAATTCCCAGCTGCTCGAGCTGCGTACGTACGACGCGTTGCTCGATACCGAGCTCGACGCGATCTATAAAATGCAGCCCGGCGAGCCGACGCGATCGCTGCGAGGGCGCCGTGAGGGCGATCAGGCGGCGACCCTGCGCTATCTGATCGTCGACGTACTCGAGTTGATGGACCGTTCGAGCAACGCCCTAAAAGTGGTCGGCGACGCCTATTACGCTCGCCTCTATCGGTCGGCCGCGGCTCGACTCGGCCTCGCAGACTGGCAACATCAGATCGATACGAAGCTGGCGAGTGTCGGCGAGATGTATCGCTTCTTCAGCGACGAGGCTCGCAGCCGCCGAGACGCGTTCCTAGAAATCATCATCGTCGTTCTCGTCGCCTTCGAAGTCGTGATCGGCATTCTCACGCTCTTGCATTTTTAGCGCTTTAGAAGTTACCAAGCGAATGCACCGCGGGGATGCGGTTTCAACCAGACGATGAGATCCCAGATCCTTGGAAACTCGAAGATGGTTACGATATCCGCAGCGCTGGCCACTTTACCCATTTTGGCGACGGTTTGCGCTGAGGGGTTGGAGACATCGCCACCGGCTTTGACGAAATCGGCATTCCATATGTATTGGTCGTAGACCATCTTGCCGGTCGCAGGGTCTTTGGCGACGTAATGGATGTGGCCGTTGAACTCGTACCAGCGACCGGGATTGACACTCCAGAGCTGCGGTCGCGGCTCGTTGTTTGGGCGAGGCACGGAAAAGTCCGCACCCATCAGGTTCCCGTCCTTATCGTACCAAAGCTGGCTTGGATGCGTTGGATCCGACGTCCACTGTTGGTTGGCATAGCTGATCGCTCCGGTGTCGTCCACGCCCGTGTAGCGGACGTAGCCGGCCTTCTCGGCGTCGGTTGCATGGGGAAAGCGCGCGATAAGATCGCGTTGAACCGACTGGACAAACTGCGCTTCGCTCGAGCTCAGCGGTCCTTTGAAGGTGGGACCCTCGTCTGCGCGCGCAACGGCAGTAATTGCGAAAAGAGCCGCTAAGGCGGCGGCCAAGCGTGCCTTCATCGTATGTTCTCCTCGCTCATGGGCGTAGTCGTGGGTAGAAACGCTTCGCATCGGCGACCGTGACGCTAGTCGAGCAGAACGTGACCGGCTTGCGGCAGCTCAACCATAGCTTCGGCGCATTCGCGGTCGATCTGATTCGCCGACGCTGAGAGCTTCGCAATGACGCGTGCCCGGTCGGCCTCGGTGCGGTTCTGGCTCAGCTTTGCTTTGCCGTAAAAGGCTTCGGCGCGCATCTCGAACGCCACGATCCCGCGCAGCTGGCTATCACGATACCGTGGATCGAGCCGCTGCGGGTCCCACGCATCCGGTCTCTCGCCCTCAAGCTTTGCGCTCAGCAGCTTCACCGCATCCCAGGCATCGTATTGCCGTAACCGCCCGGCCACGTGCACGGCGGTATAGTTCCACGTGGGCACCGTGTCATACGGTTCTTCGTACCACGAAGCCGAGATGTAGGCGTGCGGACCTCGAAAGACGAGCGTGGCAGCAGCCTGCGCCACGATCGATTGCGCGTGGGGATTATTGCGAGCGACGTGGCCGATCAGCCAAATCTCCTCTTGGCGTTCTTGCGCGATCAGCGGAAGGTGGGAAACGCGCGCCGACTCCTCTTCGCAGGTTACGAGCGATCCGAATGGATGGCGTTCGATGAGGTCGAGGACCCACGCGCGATCGGAAACCTCGAAATGCGGCGGAATATACATGCTGCTCCCCTTCATCGGTTGTCTTTCGCGAGCCGCGCAAACATCAACGCGTCGCGTACCTTGTCGTTGCGATCGACGTAGAACGCGCGCAACGTTGCTTCCAGTTGGAAGTCGCATTTTTCGAGAACCCGCGCCGACGCGACGTTCGGCGCGAATACCCGCGCCTCGAGGCGGCGCAGGCTGCCGTCCGTCAATGCGTCGTCCGAAAGCGTCCGCGCGGCGTCCGTGCCGATGCCGCGCCCCCAATATGCCTGACCCAGCCAGTAACCGAATGCGGCAGCCCCAATTCGTTCGCCGCGATAGGGCTCGACCCCGATTCCGCCCGCTACGATGCCGTCGACTTCAATAGCATAGTAGCGTCCGGGCCCGTCGCTCGTGGCGAGGGAGATCCAACTCTCGGCGTCCCGCAGCGTGTACGGGTAGGGGAAGGCTCGCGTCATCCACCGCGCGACCATAAAATCATCGGCGACGGCGCAAATCGCCCGCGCATCCTGCGCTCTGTACGGCCGGAGCCGGCAAAGCCGGCCCTCAAGGGCCTTGCGCACAGGCGTGGTAGGCGTTGGAATACATCGGTTGAAGGCTGTACATGATTCCACCGACCTTGATCTTCCATTGGTACGTTTCACACAGATCGGCGACCTCGTCATCGAACGTGAAATTAAACCACGCAAACGCCGGACCCGGGTCGGTGATCGATTCGAACGTCTCGTGTGCGAGCGTCGACGCAGTCGAGTTCGTGAGTGCGCTCGCTCCCGACGAAGCGCGCGATGCGCAAAAGCTCACCTTTTGATACGGCTCGATCGAAACAATGACGTTTTGGGAAATGTCTTTGAACGCGACGCTCTCGTGGTAGGCGCAAAAGTCAAACGTGTCGGGATGATCGGGCGAGTAACACGAGCGCGAGCGATCGAAGCACGTGTCCGTACCCTTTGGCAAAAAAATGTGGTAGATCGCGGAGTATCCGGCTCGCTTCGCATTTCTCTCCAGCGCCGCGTGAACGATCGCTAAGAGATCGTTGCCGTAGAGAAGCTTCGTGTAGGTGCGGTATTTCGCCGTGAAGGCGCCTCCGAAAGTGTACCCACTCGGGTCGGAGTTCGTATACTGCTTAAGGAGCGCCGCGAACCGGCTTCCGGTAAGGTTCTTTTGGAAACCCTCGGGATCGCCCCAGCAGCTTTCGCCCCCGCTTTTGCAGTTTACGTAAACGTTGAAGGAAGCGGCCGTCTTCATGATCGGCCCCTTCTTGCGAACCAAATCGGCAGGATATTTTATTCTGTTCTCCGGTCCGCCCGAACGGTACTTCTGGGT
>DATDIA010000060.1:0-2205 GCA_036521295.1 Candidatus Cybelea sp.
GTGTCCGGCGGCGATGTGTCCGAGTTCGCGGCCGATCATGAACGCCAACTCGTCGTCGCGGAAGACCTCGATCCAATGGCTGCTGAGCACGAGCGCATACGGCTCGCCGAAACCGAGGGCCGCAACCGGCACGTAGTTGTCTTCGCGTGCGAAAACCAGCGGCATAGGAATCTCGAGTGCCGCACACGCGCGCTTCACGATGGCAAAGACTCGCGGATATTGCGCGTCGTGGACCCGCACGCTCGAGCCGAGCAGCCGTCCGCGCGCCAGCGTGACGTAGACCATCGCGATGACGATGAAGAGGGCGACCTGTGACGCCCCGATCGATTCGTGCAGCACGTAACCGATCAGCAGCGCGGCAGGCAGCGCGCAAATTGCCGTTAGCCAGAAGGCAACCCGCTCCGACCCGTCCCGGAGCGAGAAGGGGCCTTCGAAGAGGGACTGGCTGGGAAGCGGAGTTCTCACCGACATCTGGCCGGGGTGGTATTTGGAAGGCGCTCCCGGCCCGCCTTCGGTTTCCGCCGTCCTCACTGAGAAAAGCTGACGAAGGGGTTGACAAGCCGGTCTACCTTTCCTATTATACTAGTGTACTAGTACAACAGTAGGTTGGTACTAGAGTTGAAAGGACCGATAACCATGACGTATTTTGCAGCCGACCCGTCCCAGAACGCACGCTCGCGGGAACTCCGCACCACCGTTCGCCTCCCCGGACAGGCGGAAAGCCGTTTGTTCGAAGGCTGGGGCCCGAAGTTTTAAGAGGCTCGAGGTAAGGAAATGCCGGCCGTACTGACGGTCGACTCGCGCAGCGGCGTTCCGATCTACCTTCAGATCATCGAACAGGTCAAGCGCTCGGTCGCACTGGGTGTCTTACAGGCGGGCGAACAACTCCCGACCGTCAAGCAACTTGCGCTCGATCTCACGATCAACCCGAACACCGTCGCACGAGCCTACCGCGACCTCGAACGCGACAGCGTCATCGAGACCGCCCCAGGACGAGGGTCCTTCGTTCGCGGTGACGGAGCGTTAGACTCCGCCAGAAGCGCCGCGGCGGACGTGGCCCGCGACGCCCTCTCGGTTGCGCTGCGCGAGGCGAAAGCCGTCGGCCTCTCGCGCGCCGAGGTTCGCGAACTCTTCGACGCGTCGATCGACCGGTGGTTTCCGGAGGAAGCATGAGTACGATACAGATTTCTCACCTGAGCAAAAATTACGGCAAGGTCCCGGCCGTCGCCGACCTTTCGCTGGAAGTGCCGGCCGGAAGCGTGTACGGACTGCTCGGACCGAATGGCGCCGGCAAAACGACGGTCTTCAAATGCATGCTCGGACTCGCCCGCTACGACGGCGACGTCCGCTACGACGGAAACGCACTCGTGCCGGCAACGTTCGAGAAGATTGCGTACGTGCCCGAACGCAGCGTGCTCTATGAATGGATGACGGCCGCCGAGCACGTCGAGATGAATCGTCGCGCGTTTGCGCGCTTCGAGCCGGTGCGCGCCTTCGAACTCCTCGACCAGTTCGGCGTCGATCCACGCAAGCGTTGCCGCGCCTTGTCGAAAGGCATGCGCACGGCGGTGATGGTCGCGGTTGCATTTGCGCGCCGCGCCGAGCTGATGATTCTCGACGAACCCACCAGCGGCCTCGATCCGATCAATCAGCGCCACGTGCTGAGTCTCATCGTCAACGAAGCGGCCCGCGGGAATTCGATCATCTTCTCCTCGCACCAAATCGGACAAGTCGAACGCGCGGCGGAACGCATCGCCGTGCTGGAACACGGGCGCTTGGCTCTCGAAGGCCTGGTCGACGATCTCAAGGCCGATCGTAAGATCGTCGAAGGGATCGTTCCCGATGCGACGTCGTCGCTCGACGGCATAATCGGCGACCCGCGAATCGCGCGCGTCGACCGCGCCGAGCGCATCGTCCGCCTGCTCGTGCTGTCCGATGCCGAGCCCATTGCGGCGCGACTGTCGCAGGCGGGTGCGAGCGGAGTCCGCATCCTCGATCTCGGGCTCGAGGACATCTTTCTCTACGCCGTCTCGCCGGCCGACGCGTCGGCGAACCTCTTACCGAAAGCAGGTGCGTCGTGACGTACGTCGAGTGGCTGCGCGTGTGGCGCGTCCTCAAGGTGACGGCCATCGTCTTAGTGGCTTTGGAGATATTGCTGGTCGTCGTACGGATTTCGCTGCTGGCAATCGGTCCGCACGATAGCCT
>DATDIA010000061.1:0-12495 GCA_036521295.1 Candidatus Cybelea sp.
CCCAGCCTGATTGGGTCGACCTACCGATGGGCACATTGTTGTTTCGCAACGCCATATGGGAGATGCTCATGCCTGATCGCAAGCAAAATAACGGTGTCGTCCGCTATTCGGACCAAGAGGTTCAGCGGGCTCCCGGCGGTGAAACGCATCAAACGACGCAGAGCGGTGCGCCGGCGCTTACGACGCAGCAAGGCACACCGGTTTCCGACGATCAGAACTCGCTGAAAGTTGGAACTCGCGGACCAACCGCGTTGGAAGATTTCCATTTCAGGGAGAAGATCTTCCATTTCGATCACGAGCGGATCCCCGAGCGTGTCGTGCACGCTCGAGGATTTGGCGCACACGGGTTCTTTGAACCCTACGAATCGCTGGCGGAGATTACCGAAGCCGACCTTTTCCAGCGCCCGGGCGAGAGAACGCCTGCGTTCGTGCGCTTCTCCACCGTCGCGGGGAACAAGGGCTCGAGCGACATGGCGCGCGACGTGCGAGGGTTTGCGGTCAAGCTCTACACGAAGCAAGGCAACTGGGACCTCGTCGGAAACAACATCCCGGTCTTTTTCATCCAAGACGCCATCAAATTCCCAGACATCATCCACGCTGCGAAGGACGAGCCAGACTGCGGTTTTCCTCAAGCACAGACCGCGCACGACAACTTTTGGGACTTCATCTCGCTCACCCCCGAAAGCACCCACATGGCGATGTGGATCATGTCGGATCGCGCAATTCCGCGCTCGTTCCGGTTCATGGAAGGATTTGGCGTGCACACGTTTCGTCTCGTGAACGCGCAGGGTCGCTCGACGTTCGTGAAGTTCCATTGGAAGCCGAAGCTGGGGATGCAATCGGTAATGTGGAATGAGGCGCTCAAGATTAGCGGTGCCGACCCTGATTTCCACCGGCGCGACCTTTGGAACGCGATTGCGGCTGGGGATTTTCCAGAATGGGAGCTGGGGTTGCAGCTTTTCGACGACGACTTCGCCGAACGATTCGAGTTCGACATTCTCGATCCGACCAAGATCGTGCCCGAAGAACTCGTACCGGTCCGTCGGGTCGGGAGATTGGTGCTCGATCGAACGGTCGATAACTTCTTCTTGGAGACCGAACAGGTCGCGTTTTGTACGCAGAACATCGTGCCGGGCATCGACTTCAGCAACGATCCGCTGCTGCAGGGTCGCAACTTTTCGTACCTCGATACGCAGCTCAAGCGTTTGGGAAGTGCGAACTTTACGTTCCTACCGATCAACGCGCCCAAGTGCCCGTTTCGCACGCTGCAGCAGGATGGTCATATGGCCTTTCGTAATCCGCCCGGCCGGGCGAACTACGAGCCTAACTCGTGGGGCGCGAGCGGCGGTGGACCGCGCGAGGATCCTGAGAATGGCTTTCGCACCTTCTCGGCGGAGGAGGGCGGTCCGAAAGTGCGCGAGCGCAGCGAGACGTTCGCCGATCACTTCAGTCAGGCGAGGCAGTTCTTCCTCAGTCAAACGGAGATCGAAAGGCGCCATATCGTCAACGCTTTCGTCTTCGAGTTGAGCAAGGTGCAGGCGCCGTCCATTCGCAAGCGCATGGTAGCGCAATTGATGAACGTGCACGAAGAGTTGGCGGTCGCGGTGGCCGACGGCTTGCGCTTGCGTGAGATGCCGGAGCCCGCGTCGGCGGCGCGGCCGACCCGTGAAGACCTCGAAGAATCGCCGGCGCTGAGCATTTTGCGAAATGGGCCGAAGAGTTTTAAGGGGCGCAAGCTTGGCGTGCTGATTACCGACGGCGTTGACGCCAAGGTGCTGGCGGGCTTACGCGAGTCTGCGAAATCGCAAGGGGTCACCGTCGAGCTCATCGCTCCGCACGTCGGCGGCGTGGAGGCCGCGGGTGGCTCGTGGATCGTTGCCGATCAAAAGATCGACGGCGCTCCGTCGGTGCTTTACGACGCCGTCGCCTTACTGCTTTCGGAAAGCGGCGCAGCGGGACTTTCCGAGAATGCCGTTGCCGTCGACTTTGTGAGCGATGCCTACGCTCATTGCAAGTTCATCGGATACACGCCGGCGTCGCTGCCGTTGATGCAACGCGCGGGCGTATCGTTCGACGACGACGAGGGATTAGTCCAGCTTGGCGAGAGCGCCGACGCAGATGCGTTTTTGAACGCTTGTGGTGCGCTTCGGGTTTGGGACCGCGAACCCAAGGTGATACCGGAGCCGGCCGGCATGGCGTAGCGAAGCGAGCCGCCAAGTAATAAGCAAGATACGCTAGTCTAGAGGTCGTCTGGATCAGGGTCTTTATTCGAAGGCGGCTGATCGAGAAAATACCGCGCCGAGTATTTGGCGTGGATGTGTTTGAACCGGTGCGGCGGCGCACTGAAGTCAAAACAGTCCGACAAATCGTCCGCATCGACGTCCGTAGTCCCTAGAGACGGCAGTCCGAACCGCTCTTCGGTAAACTTCAGGATGCTTCCGAACTCGTGCGGTACGTGTGAAACGTAATGCCGTTTCGCATAAGGCGAGATGACGACCAGAGGCACCCGAAAACCAAGTTCGTAAGAATTGCGAACGTGCGGCGCGACGTGATCGTACCAGCCCCCCCAATCGTCCCAAACGACGAAGATCGCCGTCGAATCCCAATACTTTGATTCGCCGATCGCGTTGACTACCGACGCGACCCACGATGGTCCGCTGCCGTCGTTTGTCCCGGAGTGGTCGGATGCAGCCGCCGTCGGCGTCACCCACACGATGCTTGCCAAGTTGCCGTTCGCAACGTCGGTAAGTACCTTGGACGGCGGATAGCTCACGTCATCGTCATACGAAGAGCTCTTCCATATAGCCTTGACGGCGTCGGGCGCATTCCATGCACCCGAGTGCCCATGGGCTTGGTAATAGCGCCAGCTCACGGACGCTGCGTTAGCCTCTTCCATAAGCGACACGCGATGGAAGCACGGGAAAACGGTCTTCTTTTCGTCACCGAAAGGATTGATCACTTGAACGTAAGATCCCGGCGGTGAACTGCACCCACCCGTGACCGTTCCGGAGGAACGCCGTGGCTCTTCCGCCGCGCGAAGCGTCGAACCGTTTTTTATTGTGGAAGTTCCGCTAACCAGATACTGGTGCGCCGGAAAACTTGGCCCCTCGTTCGTTTGAAACATTTGATCGCCAAACGTGTACTGTTCACCCATATCCCAGTACGGCTGGACTTCGCTTTCGGGGACGTAGGCATAGGCTCGGACATTTGTCGGCGGACATTGAGAGTGCGCGTTGCAGTGCGAGGTAACCAAGTCGAATCCATTCAATTTACCGTTTGCGTACTCTATGAGAAATGCGGAATGCGCGTGAGAAATGTCGTAAGGAGCCGTCAGAAGAGCAGGTTTGAGGTGGACCTTATGACCGCTCGAGTTCCGGCCGGAGTTAACCGTGTTTGCGCCGGGAAAGCCTTTAAAGAGATCGTCAACGCTGCGGTTCTCCTGTACGATGATGACGACATGACTGATCGGAGAGCTGCCGCCGGAAAGACGATGCTGCGAGAGACGCGCGGACTCGACAACCGACGCGTTTCCCGCCTGTCCGCCGCAGCCAACCACGAAAGCAGTGAGAGCCACTGCTCCTACTTGTGCCAGTCTCATTGCCTCACGTTCTTTGTTGATCGATTGGACGTAGCCGTCTCGAATGGGCCACGCCTTCGACGATGCGTTATGTGGGCCTGCAGGTGCGCTACAGTTTACACAATGTCGTCGGGTTGACCGCGATGGACGTCGTCTTGATCCTCTCGGTTTGGATTGGCGCTGGTATCGCCGTATCGTTCGAGGTCGGCCTCAAGTACGTCGGCCGGGTCGAGCGGGCGCTTCAGGCGCGGCACTACGTCCGGTGCAATGACGTCTTCATCTTCGGGTAAAGGTCGATCGTTATCCATATGGTTCCTCTAGCTCATTAACAACGTAATAACGCGCTCCGTCTGCGGATCGCTGAAATCGCGGATCAGTTCGCCGAGGACAGCATACCCGAATCGGCGAGGGCCGCGGAATTTCCGTTTGACATTGCGGCGGTATACCCAGATTTGTTGGACCGGATGCGGCAGCGGCTCGCGTTCGTGGCGGTTTCAGTCTGCGATAGACACGCAACCGCGGCCGGATACGCCTGCAGACGTACGCTCGCACACTGCAGGGAAACGCCCCATGAAATGGAAGGCTGACCCTCCCTTACTTCGTGCCCTGAGGAGAATTGCATGAAATCTTTCGGTCGCTTGATCGCCGTGACGCTTGCCGCCGTTGCGGCGGCAACCGCCTCCATCGGGCCGGCGCGAGCCGCTGCGCCGATCCTGGTTAAGAGCTGCACTATCGCTAAGCCGAAGCCATTGAGCCACATGGCCGGGGGAACTGACATTACTTATGTCAATCTTGGCCACCGGACGGCATCGAGTATCACCTTCGTGGTCGGCTATCGCAACGCGTCGAGCCATTACCTCCGTCGCGTAACCGACGTTGGGTCGTTCGCGCCGGGCGCAACGATCATGCATAGGCTGAGCCTGTACAACGACGTCACTTATGCCGGCGCGCAGACTTCGACGTGCGCTCCGATCGAGGTCAAGTGGGCCGGTGGAACGCTCTGGGTCGCGCCGTCGTCGCATTAGCCTAACTGGGAAAACCACAAGGGCCGATCGGGGATCGGCCCTTTCTTTTTCATAGGATGCCACCGGAAACCGTCGAAACGCCGTAGCGTGCGCGTCGGCCTAAGGACCATCGTTTCGCTTGCACTCTGCGCTGCGGCTGCCGGGGCCGCAATGGCGCATTACGCGATCGATGTTATCGGCGACTACGCTCTCGCTCGCGATAGCTACGATCACCTTGGCCACGGTTCGCGGGAGTTGGTAACGGGCATCGCATTGATGGTCGCCGCCTATCTTGCTGCGCACGGGTTACGGATTTGCTGCGAGATTGCGGTAACGAATCGCACTCGGCTACTGCGGCCAATGCTGCCCCTGCGTGAAACCGTAGGGCTGTTGTCGGCTGCCGTCGGCGCAAGCGTCGCGATCGTTCCTGCGATGGAATATTTCGACGGACGGCTCGATGGCGTGCCGGTCACCGGGTTTGCCGACGCATTCGGCGGCTCGATTCCATTGGGTCTGGCCACCACTCTTGCAAGCGCGACCCTGGTCGCATTGCTCGTTTACGCCATCGCGCGTTGGCTCATTGGCCACCGTGACTCGGTATCCACGATTATCGGGACGTTACTCGGTCGAATGCAAGGCGCGATTCGTCCAAGCGGTTACGACCTCGTCGCGCAACTCGTCACTCCCCGTAGACGGCGTACGCCCAACGCGCTGCGCCTCTCCAAACGCGGTCCTCCTGCGGCCAGCTTCGCTTAGAAGTCTCTAACCCTAAGCACTCGTCTAGCAGGAGTACCCCATGAAGAACTCCATCGCATGCGCGCGCGCAGCGTGCGCGTCCTTTGCACTTATCGGCGCCATTTCGGCACTCTCTTTCGGCTTCGCCCGAGCAGAAGGCGTTATCTTCGACGTCACCGGAACCGTTTCGGCGGCTGAGGGAACGCCCATCGCGGGAGCATCCGTCACGCTCTCTTCGCAAGGCGTTTCTCGAACCGCTCAAAGCGACGGGCATGGCTCGTTCATCATGAGGAACGTGAAGGGTGGTACGTATTCGCTCCATGCGGCAGCTCCCGGCTATCAAGCGATCTCGCAACGAACGGTAACGCTCGATTCGGCGAATTCAACGCTCTCGATTGAGCTTTCGTCGGCGACTACGAATTCACTCACGGTTATCGGCCAGGTGCGAGCCTCCGCGGGCGAAACGGTCTCAACCGCTTCGGCGCCGAGCGTGACGCTCAACGCCCAGAACGCCGCGGCGGCCGGCGTCACCTCGGTCTCGTCGATGGTCTGGCCGCAGCTCTCGGTAACGCCGGTCATTCCGTTGGGCGGCGGAAGCAATGCGACGGCAACGTTTGCCGTTCGCGGGCCGGATCCGACTGAGACCCTCGTGGACCTCGACGGACATCAGATGAACAACGGAAACACCGGCGACTTCGACTTGTCGCTGCTCGATCCGGCTGCGTTACAAGAAGTTCAAGTTCTCTACGGCATCGCGCCTTCGTCACTGATCGGCCCAAACACGATCGGAGGCGGGATCAATATCTTGACACTGCAGCCCACGATAACGCCGCACTCATTGATGCGCATTTTCGGCGGCTCCTTTGGAAGCTTTGGCGAAACGATTCAAACGACCGGAACGGACGACCGCTTCGGATATGCGTTCTCCATTCACGGCGCGACGTCGTCGGGATCGGTCAACCAATTCGTTCTGGCGCCTCCTTCGGGCGTCGCGCCGCCAACAGATAACGAAACTTTGCAAAGTGTCGGAAGCAGCTCGTACGGCGACTCGATCCTAACCAAATTGCGCTATCAACTCGGCGGCCCGACCGGCTATGGCTACATTCAGTTCGACTTTCGCAACCAGACCATCACCAAAGACGAATCGGCGCTACTGACGAATTTCACGCCGCCCGGATTCAGCGGCGACGTCGGCGACGATGCCCTCCATGCCGGTAAAGCGGTTTCACCGCTCGACGACGATCTAGCCGGCGGATATCAGAGCTTTGCCGGCACTTTTCTCGGAGAACACCAGACAAACTACGGTTTCGATGCACAGTTGCCGCTTGGCAGCCAACAGATCAATGGTGCGCCGGCGACCCTACTTCAATTCAGCCATTTGACGTCGCTGTGGTCGCAGTCCGTCTCCGGTCCTGGAGCCGATTCGCAGCAATATCTCTACAATCAACGCGACCTGCTCGGGGACGACTGGTTAGAACTCGATCATCACTTCAACACCGGCACGCTCTCCTTCAAATATGATCTTCAGACCGAGAGCTTAACCACAAACTACGTGCAAGGACAGGTGATCGCAGAAGCGGAACCAATCGGTCCTCCCATCGGACCAGAGACCGCTGCCGTTTCAACCGATGCGCTGGCTCCCGCCGACGACAAAGCTCCTTCGGTGCAAACTTTTCCAATCGCGCAGACACAGCGATCGGCGGTCTTGCGATATAACGGCGATCCAACAAGTCATATTCATTACTCCGTCGCGGCCTACGAGAGCGATTTCAGCACCTTCGGACGCAGCTTCGACCCGCGAGCCGGGTTCGTTTGGACGCCGACCGGCAACACCGCAGTCCGCGCTTCAGTGGGCTCGACGTTTCAAACGCCGCAACTCTCCGAAATGGTGGTTCCCCCGCCCGCCGAGCGCGTTCCGGTTGGCGGCGTAATTTTCATCGGAAACCCGAACCTTCAGCCCGATCACGCGACCGACTTCGATCTCGGCATGGAGCAGATCGTAGGCCATTCCAAGCGGCCTCTGCATCTTTCGATGGATCTCTACCAAACGAACCTACGCGCTCCGTCGGCCGAGACGAATCCCGTGCCTATTCCAAACTGTCAAACCAGACGAAACCCGACGCCTTGTCCGATCGCCATGCCGGTTAACGCCGGCAACGGCGTTTACCGCGGCATCGACATCCATGCGGACCAGCAGCTAGCCAGCGACCTGCATTTGCGTGCCGGTTGGGACGTCGACAGCTCGTTCCTCACCGTTATCCCGGTCTCGATTCAAGACGGCACGCTTGCCGCCGGCGAACAATCGCTCGGTCAACCTTTGCACAAAGCCTATCTCGCGCTCGAGCAGGAGCCGCCGCTAGGTCTCGCTTACGGTGCCGAGCTCGATTATGAAGGCTGGTACAACGAATTGAACCGGTCGCCATACGCAACGCTCAACGCTCACGTCGCCTACCGGCACGGCGGATACGAATACGGTCTCTACGGAACGAATCTAACCAACGTTTACGCCAACCCATTCACGGTCGTCGGAGGCGGTTTCACCTACGGCGGAACGCCGGGTCAGCCGATCATTCCGACCGATGCGTACATACTGCAGGGAGCTCAGGTTATCTTCGTCGTTACGCGAACGATCTGAAGCGGCAACGATTGGCTTTAATGCGTTACCACAACATTGACAGAACGCTTCGGGACAGCCCGGGACCGTTGCCCTAAAGCCAAGGGGATCGAAGACGGTGCTTTAAAACAGCAAGGTCTGGAAATCTCCAACGTGCTCGAAGCCGATTCGGCGGTAGAGCGCGATTGCGGCGTGGTTAAAATCGTTGACGTAGAGCGATAGCGTCGGCGAAACCTCGAGCAGGCGATCGCAGATCGACGCGAGCGATGCCGTCGCTAGGCCGCGCCTTCGCAGATCCGGTGGCGTCCAAACTCCTTGAAGCTGAATCGTCTTGTTGCACCAGGGACCGACGTTACAAAAAAAGCACAGGCGCCCATTCGAGCTGCCGACCCACCATAGCTTGCTTTCAATCATCTGGCGAATGCCCGCTCCAAACTCGGCGGAGCCGCGGCGCGGCTCGTAGGCCAGTTCCTGACGGACCATCTGCGCGGAACTCTCGGCGACGTCGCTCCATTCCGCAATTACCGCGTGACGCGCGATCGTCCGGCGTTCGTAGGGACGCAGGCGCGCGCGGTCGAGCATCATCACGAGCTGACGGTCGCGTACGACGCGAGGCGGAGCGTGCCAACCACGCACGATCTCCCAAAAGGCACGAACCGTACCGCGCGATCCGACGATCATGCGTTCGCCGCGATGCCGTTTTGCGTGCTCTCCGAACGCTTCGAGCGTGGCGGCTTCGGCGGCAATCACGAGCTGACGCCCGCAATAGGCTACGCCGAGCACGTTCTCGCGCTCAACCGCTACGACGACGTTCTTGCGCGCCGGCGGCGCGGGATCGTGCAACAAAACATGGCTGAGAAAGACGTTCAGGTAAGGCGAGCGCGACAGATATTCCAACGCCGGCGCTTGCGTCCTGCGCGACACCGGTTGGATCATTGCGAATTGAAATTAACTTCCATCAGCGGCTTGCCCGTCGGTTCTTTGCTTCCGCCATCCGGCTCAAGCGTGACGGAAACTTCGCTGGTTGAACGAGCATCCGCAGAGAGAAGGATGAGGGCGACGCCGCGGGCGTCCGGCAAGAACGTCGGCGAAGCGGCGACCTTAGTCGAGCCCTTTGCAAGCGTCCACGCCTGATAGACCTTGCCGTGCGGCGGCTCGGGAAGCGCGCGTAGAGCGAGATAGATTCGGCTGGCGCGCGTGATAACTTCACCGTTACCGATTTGGTAATGCCGCGCGTGACTGTCAAGCATGTCGAAGAGCGCGGTACGTTCGTCGACAAGGTTACGCGCGAGCGCGGTCGAGCGTTCGGAAAGGGTCGCGAGCTCACGCTGCTCTTGCTTGACTTGGCCGAGAAGTGAGATGTTTGCGATCGAAGAAATGAGGGCGATCGCGAAGCAGGCCGCCGCTACCAAATATGCGGGCCATGCCGTTGCGTGCTTCACTGCGAGTATCTTCCAAAGGAGCCTTCGAGGCCCTTCGCCCAGATGCGTCGTACCTCTGCCGCCATGGGTCCGTTGGAAGAACTGCGCGCAAAAATTGCCGGCTTTCCCGGTTACGACGGCGACCTCGAGCGGCGTCGCTCCGACGAATACGTGCGTTCCTATCTCGGCGAGGCTTTGGCAGAGCTCGCGGCGCGCTGCGCGCTCCTCGCCGAGCTGCAACAGAGAGTCGACGAGCTGGTCCTGCGCGTCGGCTTTGCCGATCCGCGCGACTTTGCCGCGCACCACGTGATCGGCGCAAAGAATGTTGCCGATGAGGGAGGCGAGGTGGCGTCGGCCGACGCTGCAACGGTCGAGCTCGCCGATCGTGCCGCCTCGGTAGATGCAGCGTCGGCTAGCCTCTATCTCGATGACGTTGCCGCCGCGCTCGACGAACGCGACGCGGCGATACGAGCAGCGACAATGAAGATGACGTAGTCGCCGTTGGCGCTACTCGTAGCCATTGCGGCGACATCGCTGCATCTCGTGCCCCGCCCCTTTCGCATCGAAACTCTCACGTGTACTTCGCTCGGCTCGGCCGTGCCGCGAACCGTTGCGGCCGGCTTCGATCCGGGTGCTCGAATCGAACTCGACGAGCGCTGGCGGGCGCTTGGAATCGGTTCTCTGAAAACGGCGGCGGCGGGTGTTGCTGCGATTTCTGTACGGCACAACGGATCGTTGGCTGCGCAGGCGTATCGCCTGACGGTCGATTCGGGGCGCGCCGCAATCGAGAGCGCCGATGCTTCCGGCACCTTCTACGCGGCCATGACGCTCGCCCAACTACCCATGCGAACCAACGGAGCGTGGACCATGCCGTGCGTCCGCATCGAAGATCGCCCGGCATTGCGTTGGCGAATTCTTTCCGACGACGTATCGCGAGGACCGCTTCCCACCATGGGGTACTTTGAGGAACGGATTCGTACGATCGCCGCTTTCAAAATGAACGGCTACTCACCATACATGGAGCACGTTTTCGTCAGCCCGACCGATCCGCTGCCGGCGCCGCTCGACGGAATTACGCCGGGGGAACTCCACGAACTAACCGATTATGCCGCGCGCTTCCACGTGGCGCTCGTCCCCGAACAACAAACCTTCGCGCACATGCACAACACGCTGAGGATGGAGCAGTACGCCGGCGCGGCCGAGCTGCCGCACGGGTTTCTCTTAGCGCCGAACGTTGCGCTTTCGCTGGCGTATCTGTCGCGAATCGTCGCGCAGGAACTGGCGGCAGTCGGGCGTCCGCCCTTCTTTCACGTCGGCTCAGATGAGACGGCGACGCTGGGGCTCGGCCAGACTCAAGATTACGTCGCACGCCGCGGTCGCTCTCAAGCATATGCCGACCATATCGTCGCGATGAATCGCCTGATCGCGCCCTCGGGGGCGCGTATCATGCTGTGGGACGATGGAATCGAAAGCGACCCAAACATCATGAAGCTCATTCCCAACCACGCCGTCGTGGTGAATTGGCACTACGGCGCCCAAGCGACCTTCGAGCCTTACATTAAAACGATCGCGCGCGGCGGTTTCGAGCAGATGATTGCACCGGGCGCGAGCAACTGGAACGAAGTCTTTCCGAATGTCGATGCCGCACTCGTCAACGAGCGGCGCTTCGTCGACGAAGGAAAGGCGGCCCATGTGCTCGGCCTCTTTCAAACCGTTTGGCATGACGATGGTGAAACGCTCTACGAGGCGACGTGGTATCCGGTGATCTATGCCGCCGCGGCGGCCTGGCAGGATGGCGACGTCGCGCCCGACGCTTTCGCCCGCGACTTTCCCTTCGCGTTTTTTGGTGTCGACGACCAGGGTTATAGTGACGACATCGGCCGGCTTGGAGCCGTCCTCCGTCGACTCGAGCCGGCCGAGTACGCCTACGGCCAAACCGACGCGCTTTTTTGGGCCGATCCGTTCGAGGCCGGCGCGAGGAGCCAAGTCGCGAAAGCCGATCTTCGCCTCGCCCGCATGAACGCCGAGACGGTCGAACAGGATCTCTATTTCAAACGACCTCCGCTGCACGCCAACGCAGCGTTCGTAATGTTTCTCGCGGCGCGCAGATACGACGCCCTCGTGCGCAAATTCCAAATCGCTTCCGAAGTGCGGGCGATGTACGACGATGCGCGCGCGCACGCCGCCTCGGACCGTGTTCAAGCAGAGCGTGAACTCCTATGGTGTCGCTACTGGATGTGGGAGCTGCGCGATGCGTACGAAGACCTCGCTCCGCTTTACGCGCGCGCCTGGCTGCACGAAAGCCGCGCCGGCCATCTGCCGAGTAATCTCGAGCGATACCACCTTGCTGCGCAGAAGGCGATCGAGCGTTCCGATGCATTCTATCGCGTCACGGAGGAATATTTGCAAACCGGTTCGCTCCCGCCGTTCGACCAGGTCGTCTCGCCTGCGGTGTCACCCTGAGCGGCGTTGTCACCCTGAGCGGCGTTGTCACCCTGAGCGGAGTCGAAGGGTGACCGCAGGCTTAATTCTGCTGGTCTTCGCGGTCTTTGCGCTCGCGATGTACCGACGCTGGCTGCCGGCGCTCGTGGCCGTTCCGGTCATGGCGATCGTGATGTCGCTCGTCGCGGGCGTCCCCGCTTTGAAGCTCGGCGAGATCGTCACCGGCGGCGCGATCGCGCTTGCGCCGGTTTACGTCGCCGTGATTTTCGGTGCGCTCCTGGGCCGCGTTACGGTTGAAACCGGCATCGCGCGAACGATCGTCGACCTCGCGGCCGAATACGGCGGCGAGCAGCCGTTGCTGCTCTCGCTGGCGTTTTGCGCGATCGTGGCGCTGCTCTTCACCTCACTCTCCGGACTTGGCGGCGTCATCATGGTCGGATCGATCGTCCTGCCCATCATGATGACGGCCGGCGTTCCTCGCACGATCGCCGCGACGCTCTTTTTGATGAGCTTCGCGCTTGGTTTTATCTTCAATATCGCGAATTGGACGTTCTACACGAAATATTTTGGGGTTTCCCCGGAGCAACTCGTCCGTTACGCGATCGTGCTCGCGCTCATCGATGCGATCGCATTATTGATCTATGCCGCAGTCTCGTTCCGGCAAGAGCGTGCCTACGCCACCTGGGCAGTTCGTGCGGACGC
>DATDIA010000062.1:0-4511 GCA_036521295.1 Candidatus Cybelea sp.
GAGCGGCGAATGCGTGGCGCTCTCAATCTCGAACGCCTCGTCGACGACAAGGTGCGGTTTCTCACCTCGATCTTGGTCGGGAACACGATCGTCCTGTTGGCGGCCGATTCGCTGGCGACGTACATTGCGATATCGCTGCGCATTCCCTCAGGAGCGATTCTTGCGACGGTCGTGATGACCGTCGTGTTTCTGCTTTTTGGAGAGATCATCCCGAAGACCGTGGCAACGGGAGACAGCGAACGATGGGCGCTTCGGCTTGCCCTCCCGATGGTCTATTCGACCTACGTGCTCGCGCCAATCGCGCGTACCTTCCAAGTCGTCACCGACCAAATTCTTCGCTTGTTCGGCATCAAACACGCGCATCGTCCCTACGTTACGGAAGAAGATATCCGCGTGCTCGTCAACGTCGGAGCCGAGCAGCGGGTGATCGAGGAACAGGAGCGTGAGCTGATTCATTCGGTGATGGAGTTCGGCGATACCATCGTGCGAGAGGTGATGAAGCCGCGTCCGGAGATGGTCGCCGTTTCGCTCGACGACTCGCCTCGGCGCGTCCTCGACGTCGTCATCGCGGAAGGTTATTCCAAGCTCCCCGTCTACCAGGAGTCGAAAGACGACATCGTCGGCGTCATTCACGATCGGGAGCTTTTAGTCGCGCTTGCGAACGGAAGCATCGCGCACGCCAGCGTGGGCGAGTTGATGCGCTTGGCGGTGCACGTCCCCGAAACTAAGAAGATTTCGGACCTTCTGCGGGAGATGCAGCGCGACAAGTTCTCGTTGGCAATCGTCGTCGACGAGTACGGTGGAACGGCGGGCCTCGTAACCATGGAAGACCTTCTCGAGGAGATCGTCGGCGAGATTCGCGACGAGCACGACGTTGACGAGCAAGAATCGATCTCGGTGGTTTCCGATCAGGAAGCGGTGGTGGAGGCGGGAACGAATATTGAGGACGTTAACGCCAAGCTCGGCACGGAACTCCCGACCGAAGACTTTGAGACGATCGGCGGCTACACGGTCGGACTCTTTGGACGACTTCCAAACGAAGGCGAGGAGATCGAAGCGGCAGATCGCATTCGTTTGCGCGTAGACCGTACGCGCGGCCGTCGTATTCTGGCGGTTCGAATCTACACCAACGGCAAGATCAACCAGGCGCAGGAATCGGAGGACGCTGACGCAGCCGCGCGCCTATAAGACGCGAGGCGTGGTGTTGCGCGGGCGGCAGCTCGGCGAAGCCGACCGCATCCTCACGCTCTTCACGCTCGAACGGGGTAAACTCGACGCCGTAGCAAAAGGCGTTCGCCGCCCGCGCAGCCATTTGAGCGGACGCGTCGAGTTTTTCAACGAGTGCGACTTCCTGATGCACCGTGGCCGTTCGCTCGATGTGATTGTTTCGGCAGAAATCTTCTGCGCGCCATGGTCGCGTTTGGTGAAACCGGAACGGTACGCCGTCGCCGCGGTGATCGGCGAGTTGATCGATGCATTCTGCGAGCCCGACCTCGCCATGCCCGAAGTCTACGAGCTGCTGGTTGGCGCAATCGGCGCAATCGCCGCGGCGACCTCGCCGCGGGTCCTGATCCCGCGCTTTTCGCTGCGCCTGTTGGAAATGCTCGGCTTGGCGCCGCCACTCACGACGTGCGTGCGCTGCGGCGCTCCGCTGCAGCCCGGCCCCGTGTGGCTTGATGCCGAGGCGGGCGGCATTGTTCACGGCGCTTGTCGCGAGCGCTGGCAAGAGCTTCCCGAGCTTCAACAACGCGACGTAGAGAATCTGCGCGCACTTGCGCGGCCGAAAGGTGCGCAAAGAGGGGCTGCCGTTCTCGCCACGCTGGGAGCGACGGCGGCCGTCGAGGAGCTCGTAGCGCACCACTTGGGTAAGCATCCGAAAGCGCTTGCACAGCTCGGCAGCCTGGGAGCCTAAGGTTGCTGATGGCGCTCGACGTCGGGGGCAGACGCATCGGCATCGCTATCGCCGACCCGAGCGCAACGTTCGCGTTACCGCTCGCTACGCTGACCCGTACCAATCGGCGCAACGATCTGGCCTCGATCAAAAGTTACTTAGACGATTACGGCGTCGACGAGCTCGTCGTCGGAGATCCGCTTACGCTGGCCGGCGAGCGCGGAATCGCCGCCGTCGCCATGGATACCTTCGTCGCGAGTTTGCGCGAGATCTTCGCCGGAAGGATCCATCGCGTCGACGAGCGGATGACGACGGCGCAAGCGACGAAGAGTCTCATTGCGGCCGACGTTCCGCGGCAGAAGCGCCGCGAGGTAGTGGATCAAATGGCGGCGGCGCTCATTTTGGAAACCTTTCTCGCGCGCCGTCGCGACGATTCCCACGCGTGAAGTTGGCGCGGTTCGTTGCGCCGGCGGCGATTGCCGTCCTTATTTTGCTTGCGGCGACAGCCGGATGGCTTTGGTATACGATCTACGCGGATCGCTCGCATCCGCTCGTGGCCAAACAAGTCGTAATCGATCAAGGTTCGACATTCGGCGCGGTTGCACAGGAGCTCGTCGCGGCCGGTGTCATCGGCAATGGCACGACCTTTCGCGTGCTGGCGCGATCGCTTGGTCAGGAGGCCGCCGTGCGGGCCGGCGAATACCGCTTTGGGCCGCATCTTACGCAAAGCGACGTCCTCCATGCGCTCGTCACTGGGGGCGCGCAGGTAGCCGCCTGGGTTACGATTCCCGAAGGATTCACCGCAGCTCAAATAGCGGCACGCCTTCAAAAGGTAGGCATAGGCCCGTCGCGGTCATTTCTGCTCGACTTTACGCGACAGCGACTCGTCGTCGACGGGGTCCCCACGAACGGCCTCGAGGGCTTTCTCTTCCCAAGCACCTATTTGGTGCCGCTCGGAGCCTCGCCGCAACAGGTGTCGGCTCCGATGATCGCCGAGTTTTTCAAAGAGCTACCAGGCGACGCGCGGCAGCAAGGCCGTACGCTTCACGTGACGATTCCGCAGGCAGTCACCATCGCGTCGCTGGTTGAACGCGAAGCCAAGAGCGAGCTCGACCGCCCACGGATAGCCGAAGTGATCTATAACCGGCTTGCGCTCGGAATGCCGTTGCAGGTCGATGCCACGATCGAATATGCTTTACCACACCACAAAAGCCAACTTTCGTACGCCGATTTGAAGATCGATTCGCCGTACAACACCTACGCGCACCCCGGTCTTCCTCCCACGCCTATTGCAAATCCGGGCCGGCCCTCGCTGGAAGCGGCGTTCCATCCGGCGAAGGGCGACGATATCTACTACGTCTACTGCGGGAACGGACGGCACATCTTCGCCAAGACCCTCGTCCAGCACCAAGCCAACGTCGCCCGGTGCTTAGGTTCATAGAAGGGAGACTTCCAATGTCGAAGCCCAACGGCGGAAGAGAGAAACCTCACTCCCCGCTCGAGTTGAGCGACGTGCTCTATATCGAAACGAACGACGGCTCGTCACTAGCGTTCGAGGTCGTGGGCATTCTCGAAGATCCCGAAGACGGCTCGACGTATGCCGTGCTTCGCCATGAGTCGACCGATCGAGACGAGGACGACTTCATCGTCACCGATTTGGACGGCAAACTCCTGGAAGAGGATCGGCTCGCACAAGATATTCTCGATGAGTTTCTCGCGCTCGCCCAAAGCGACGACCGCAGCGCGCACAACGGAGAGACCAGCTAATTCGCGTTCTTTTTCTCTCGGCCAACGTTGGCGTCGGTCACGTTTCCGCCGCGAACGCCGTTGCAGCCGAGCTTCGCGCGCTCGAACTCGATGCGGAGACGCCGGTTGTGGACTCGTACGAATACGCCGCCCTGGTCGTTGCTCGCGTTGTTTCGGACGGGTACCTCCGGATGGTAAAAACGATCCCGCAGATGTACCGATACATTTACGACCGGGCCGAGCGAGCGACGGAAATCGGCCCCTTTCGCACGTGGGCGCATCAATTTACCGCCGGCAATCTGCGCCCTCTCATCTTGCGCGAGAGGCCCGACGCCGTCGTCTGCACGCACGCCTTTCCCTGCGGTGCAATGGCCGAATACAAAAACGAGTTCCCTGACGCGCCGCCGACCATTGCGATCGTAACCGATTTCGCGGTGCATGGCTTCTGGATTCACCCGAACATCGATCGCTACATTGTTGCCACGGAAACCATGCGCAGTGCATTGACGGCGAGAGGAGTTGCGCACGACGCGATCTACGTCAGCGGAATCCCGGTTCGCCGCGAATTCGCCCCCACTGTTGAAGCGCGAGCGCAGCTGCGCGAGCGGCTCGACTTGCCCCACGACCGGTATATCGTGCTTTTGATGGGTGGCGGCCTTGGAATCGCCCCGGTCGAGCGTATGCTTGATGCGCTAAAGTCGGTGCGCGTACCGCTCGCCGCCGTGGTCGTTGCAGGACGCAACGCTCGCATCGAGCGGCGCCTCGCCGACACCGCGGAGAATCTCGACTTTCCCGTGCGGACGGTGCGCTTTGTCGACAACGTTTACGACTACATGCACGCTGCGGACGTCCTCGTAACCAAGCCGGGTGGTCT
>DATDIA010000063.1:0-3946 GCA_036521295.1 Candidatus Cybelea sp.
GCTGCACGCTGCGCTGACCCGCGTCCTCCGTACGCGCTTGCGCGGACCATCCGCATAGGAGAACCACGTTGGCCGAACTGGACATCCGCGCCATCTTCGAAATCTTGCCGCACCGCTATCCGATGCTGCTCGTCGATCGGATCGTGGAGTTCGAGCCCATGGTGCGTGTGAAAGGCTACAAGAACATCACATACAACGAGCAAATATTTGCGGGCCATTTCCCCAACAATCCGGTCTTGCCCGGAGTCTACATGGTCGAGGCCCTCGCGCAGCTGGGGGGCGCGATGATTCTCGAGCCCGGTGAGTTCTCTCGCAGAGTTCCGTACCTCGCCGGCATCGACAAAGCGAAATTTCGTCGCCCCGTGATTCCCGGCGACCGGCTCGACATGGAAGCGAAAATGTTGCGTCATAAGCGCAACATCGGATGGGTAAGCGGCGAAGCAACGGTCGACGGCCAATTTGCATGCTATGCCGAGCTGATGTTCTCGATCGCTTCCGACCCTCGCATGTTTGGCGCTGATTCAAGTGTGCTCCACATCTAATCGGCGTATCGAAAGCGCCTAATGCTGCACCCGACGGCGATCGTCCATCCGGGTGCCGAGATTGGGAAAAACGCCGAAATCGGGCCGTATTGCATCGTCGGCGAGCATGTCTCAATCGGCGCGCGAACGGTTTTGCAGGCCCACGTGGTCGTCAACGGCTGGACGGATATCGGGGAAGATTGTCTGTTTTATCCTTTTTCGACGGTCGGGGCGGCCTCGCAGGACCGTAAGTATGCCGGCGAGCGCGCCTTCACGCGAATTGGAGACCGGACCATCCTGCGCGAATACGTGAGCATTCAGCGAGCGACGGGACACGACGAAGTGACGGCGGTCGGCAGCGACTGCCTCTTGCTCGCCTACGTGCACATCGCCCACAACTGCATGCTCGGCAACGGGGTCACGATGAGCAACTTGGCTCAGTTAGCGGGTCACGTTCAGTTGGGTGATCACGTTACGATCGGGGGCCAAACCGGCGTTCACCAGTTCACGCGGGTCGGTCGCCACGCAATGCTAGGCGGCATGAGCAAAGTGATCAAGGACGTGCCTCCATTCTTTCTGGTCGAAGGCAATCCGTGCGAGCCCTATGGCCTCAACAGCGTTGGGCTGCGCCGCGCGGCTTTTTCCGCCGAGGAGCGAAACGAGATCAAACGCTTTTACAAGCTGCTGTATAACCCTAAACTCAACGTCTCCCAAGCAATCGAGGCGATGAAAGCGCAAGCGACGACCGAACCCGGCCGCGAAATCATCGGCTTTCTCGAGGCGCCCTCTCAGCGCGGCGTATTAAAGTGATAACGCCGTCGCGTTTTGGACGCTCCTACATGCTGCGTCGGGTCGCTCGTCGCTCCGCATCCATGCTCCGCTCCTGCTGCACCGCGCTCGCGCCACCTGCTAAGGAAAGTTTTGACATCCTGTCAATGGCGCTCGCGTCGGAGCCCCTCCGCAGCACGTAGAAGCGCCCTGCGCGCGACGGCGTTAATGGAGCGGAGGGAATGAGATATTTTTTCTCGACAGGGGAGCCGTCGGGTGAGGCGATGGCAATCTTTTTGGCGGAAGAGATTCGAAAATTAGATCCCGACGCGCAGTTCGAAGGGATCGGCAGCGCCCGGATGCGGGCGGCGCACTTTGCGCTCTGGCGCGATCATAGGGGCTGGGCGAGCATGGGGCCGTTGGCCGCCATTCCGAGAATCCCGAAGCTTTTGAATGCGATGTTGCGCACGGCGTTTCATATCGTCGCGTCGAAGCCCGACTTGGTGGTGCTCGTCGATTTCGGCGTCTTCAATCTGCGCCTGGCTAACACGTTGCGGCGTCTGGATTATTGCGGACCGATCATGGATCTTTTTCCGCCGGGAACGTGGTTAGACAACGCGGATAAAGCGCGCAACGTCAGCGCGGTCGCCGTCCCCGTGACCGCTTTTGCACATCAGTTCGAATTTTATCGAAGCCTTGGCTGCCGTATCGAATATTTCGGGCATCCGCTCGCGAGCCGGTATCGGATGCGAGGTCGACGCGCGCCGCCCTCTGCCGACGGGGGCCTCGTTGCGATGCTTCCCGGCAGCCGCGCCGGCGAGCTTCGCCGCCACGTGCCGGTTCTCGCCGCCGCATATCGTACTCTGAAACGGCGCCGGCCACGGTTGCGCGGCCTCATTGGCGCGGCCGACGATCGCGCCGAACGGACGATACTGCGGATGCTCGCTCGCGAGCGACTCGACGACGTGACGATCGTGCGCGGCGTTCCCGCAGCCGTTTCCGAAGCCGATGGAGCGTGGGTTGCCTCGGGTACCGCAGTGCTGGAAACCGCGCTCCTGGGCGTGCCGGAGGTCGGGATCTACGTCATTCCGCCGATTCTTATCTGGTACGGCCATCGAATGGTCAGACACCGGTTTATCATGCTGCCGAACCTGGTTCTCGAACGCGAAGTGGTTCCCGAGCTGCTGCAAGAGCGCGCCACGCCGGCGGCACTCGCGGATGCGCTCGAATCGCAAATGGCGAATCCAGCGAAACAATACGATGATTTCGTGAAGCTTCGCGAGGCGCTTGGTCCGGCCGACGCGCTCGAGCGCTGCGCGCAGCGCGCCGTCGAACTGGCGCGCGCCGCCTGCGCATGATCCGAATCTATCACACTTCGGACCTGCACGATCGGCGCGGCTTCGCGGGCCGGTTGCGCGAGTTGCGCAGCGAGCGGCCCGGAATGCTCTTCGATTGCGGCGATTCGCTACGAGGAAGTCAAAGCGTGTACTATCGCAGCGAACCGATCGTCGCGGAAATGGATGCTGCCGGCTACGACGCACAAGCCGTCGGTAACCGCGAGTTTCACTATCTCTTCTCGGTGCTCAAAGCGAGAGCTTTACGTATGCGCCACCCGCTGGTCTGCACGAATTTGCAAGACGTGAAGGGGAGAGCACTGCCGTTTGTGCCGGCGCTCCGTTTTGAAGCCAACGACGATCGAGAAGAGCCACTGCAGATTCACGTGCTCGGCCTCTTGATCATGCAGTATCGGACGGGGAGTGCCTGGGAGCGTCTTTTCGGCTGGCGCTTTCTCGAGCCTTGGAGCGCGGTGCGTCCTTATGCGACCGCGATACCAGATGGCGATCTGCTCATCGTGCTCTCGCATATCGGTCTATCGCTCGATCGCGAGCTGGCGGCTCGGGTGCCGCGCATCGATTTGCTCCTCGGTGGCCACAGCCACGATACGCTGGAGGCTCCCGAGTACGTGGGCGCCGTTCCGATCGTCCATGCGGGTCCCTACGGACGCTTCGTTTCGCGCAGCGAGCTTGCGTACGAGCCGTCGAGCCGGCGCTTTCGACTCGTGGACTTTGCGCTGGTGCCGCTTCTGGAATCGGGAGCAGCGTGAGCCGAGTGCTCTTCGTAACGAACGGTCACGGGGAAGCGTCGATCGCGGAACGCATCTCGCTCGAGCTGCGTTCGAAGCTCCCCGACGCGTCCGTGGACCATCTCGCGCTTGTTGGGAGCGCGGCGAATGAGGGGTTGAATGAGGTCGGTCCGCGGCGCGCAATGCCCAGCGGCGGTTTGATCGCGATGGGAAACGTGCGAAAGCTGCTCACGGATCTACGCGCCGGCCTGGTCGGCCTTACGTTGCGCCAGCTGCGGTTCTTACGCGGCGCTCGCGGCGCATATAGCGTGGTCGTCGCGGTTGGCGACGTCTATGCGCTCGCGATGGCGCTTGTCGCGGGTGCCCGAACGGTCTTCGTCGGGAGCGCAAAGAGCGTGGAAGTGGCTCGCTACGGCCCGTTTGAGCAGCGAATACTCGCGCGCGCAGCGGCCTGCTTCGTGCGCGACGACGCTACCGCGCGCGACTTAGGGCGGCGCGGTCTTCGGGTCGACGTCGGCAATGCGATCGTCGACCTCTTTCCGACGACAGAAAATGGTGCGGCCGAGTGGGCCGT
>DATDIA010000064.1:0-12758 GCA_036521295.1 Candidatus Cybelea sp.
ACGACGTCGCATCGCCGTTCTGCTCGGGTGCGGCTGCCGCTTCGGGGCCGGCCTGTATGAACCTCATCAACGGCGAGCTCGACTCGCTCTTTACCGGCGGTGGCGTCCCCTATGGTACCTCGGTCCCGGTCAACTATCTCAATACCTATACCTGGGGATGCGAGCAATCTGTTGGGCACACGTTTAATTCAGCGGCACTCAATGCAATGACGAGCTGCGTGCGGCCTTACGGATTCCCAAACAGCACCAACGTCGGGTCGCCGACAAATCCCAACGCGTTGCCGGCGGCGGCTCGAGATAACTCGTACAACGATACCGCTATCACCAAGATTCAATACACCAAAAACTTTGGCTCGAGCGCTTATTTCCGCATTTACGGTTTCACGTTCTACAGCGACTGGTTCCTCAACGGTCCCTACAGCACCAGTTTCTGCAACTTCGTCTGTCCCGTAGCGCCAGACTACGAGCTCAACACGCACACGCGCGGCCTCAGCGCAGAGTTTCAAGACCAATTGAACGAGCAGAATCTGGTCAGCGTGCAGGGTTCTTACACGTCGGCCGGCATCGTGCGCGACAACAACGGCTTCTACGCGGTGGGGGGGAGTGAGGCCGTGGTCGTGAATCCCGCCGATCCCTACGGTGGTTACTGCTACGCGCCGACGGGCGGGGCCGTGGTCAACTGCCACCAGAATACGATCGGACTCGGGCCAGGTTATAGCGTACCATCCTTGACCGGCGCGAGTTGCGCCGTTCCGGGCAAGCCGGCGGACGGCACGGCCTGCACGTATATGGTCGCGGAGAACGGTCTCAACGGAACGTACAGCGGTACGAAGCCGAACTTCTACGCGGCGTCGCTAACGGATCAATACCGCCCCACGGACAAATGGCTCCTCAATGTCGGCGTTCGGCTCGACAGCTACGGATTCGTCGGACTCAATACCGCCTCGGCCCCGCTCGGTGGCGGAGGGACTGCCGCGAGGACCTTCTGGGCCAACGCTTATAATCTCGATAACTGCGTCAACAATACGACCGGGTCGCCGTTTCCGAATCCGACCCCGGCTGCCACGTGCCCTGCCGGTTCGCATGGAGCCGTTGTCTTAAACGATCCGTCGCAGCAGTTCACCTACAACATCTGGCAGCCGCGCATCAGCGGAACCTACACCTCAAATGCGAATAACGTTTTCCGGTTCTCGTACGGCCGCTATACGGAAGCCCCGAACACCGCGTTCGAGCAGTACGACACTCGACAGGAAGACTTAGCGGATTATATCGGCTCGCACTTCTTGCAGTTCGGGCGCAACACACCGGGCTACCCGATTATGCCGCCGACTTCGATCAACTACGATGTGTCCTGGGAACACCGCTTCACCGGGACGGATCTCTCGTTCAAGCTGACGCCGTTCCTGCGCCAGACGCAGGACCAGATCCAGCAATTCTATCTGAATCCGATCCAGGGCTTCGTCTCAGGGTTGAACGTCGGAAGCCAGCGCAGCGAGGGCGTGGAATTCCAAATGCAAAAAGGCGACTTTTCGCGCGACGGGATTTCCGGGCTACTCTCCTTCGCGTACACGAATTCCTACATTCACTACGGTCCGATCGCCGCGGGGGCTTCCGGATCGACGGTTCTCGCTCCGATAAACAATTCGATCGCTCAGTACAACGCGTATACGAAATTCTGCGCGACACATCCGAGCGGCTTGAATACGATGTGCGGCGGGGCCACGTCGAACGGCTTGACCGCCAATGCCTGCTACACGGCTACCGGCGTCCCCGTGGCGGCACTGCCTGGAGGGGCCTGTCCCCATGGCGACATCGCTAACCCATACTGGAACTCACCTGCGCAAGCGCTCGTCAATACCGGCCAGAACTTTCCCACGTTCGATACCTTCCCCGGCGCGCTGGGATTGAGCCCGCAAGGATTCGGCTCCCCGTACGTCGGGACGTTAGTTCTCAATTATAAGCATCAGAGATTCGCGGTGACGCCGTCGGTGCAATTTCAGGGCGGCGGCAAGTACGGCATCCCGATCTCCGAGCCCGGCATCGACCCCGCTAGCGGTTGCGGGGCGCCGCTTGTGGGCGACCGCTACAACGCCTCGACGTGCCCCGGCATCGTAGCCATCCCCGATCCGTTCTCGGGGGCATTCGACGCCCTCGGTGCGTTCACGCAGCCCAACGAGCTGGTTGCGAACCTGCAGCTCACATACGACGTTAGTCCACGCATCCAACTCGTAGGCATCCTGACGAACATCGTCAACTACTGTTGGGGTGGATCGCAGACGCCATGGGCCTTCAACGACGGCAACATCTGCGCGTATGGAAATACCACAAGCGAGCTCTCGGGAACGGTCTATCCGGTCGCTCCATACGGCACGCCGGGTGCGACCGTCAATCCACCGGGATATCCAGGCTCGATCATCCAGCCGTTCCGAAAGTTCCCGTACGAGCCGAGCTTTGGTCCCGCACTTGTTGCGGCAGAAAACGGTTCAAACAAGGCGCCGATTCAGTTCTTCCTAACGGCGAACATCAAGCTCTAAGCGCGTTTTGCCAAACGCTGGAAAAAAGGGGCCTCCGCTTCGGCGGGGGCCTCTTCATTGGTGGACTTGGAGACGATCAAATCGACCCGGCGATGCGGGCAAGGTCGACCACGCCGACCTCGCCGACGAGCGTGTAGTAAAGGGTACCATCGCTCCACGCGAGCAACGCGGTCGCGCCGTCCTCGGCGTACTCGGCGCTGCGGCGGCCCACTCGCAGCGGTTGCGGCTTCAAGCGGGTCGCATCCAACGTCGACGCCTTTGCATTCTCGAAGAGCGAAACCGTGCGAATGCCGTCGCCGTAGAGCAGATGCAGCGTACGCACGCCCCGCATCTCGACGAGATTCCCTTCTACCGGAGCGAAACCATCGGGCAGCGAGCGCGGCTCGCGTGCGGCGAAACCTGCGTTACGCACGGCGCGATCGGGACTCTGGGTAGAACCTTCCGACGCACCCGTGCGCACCAGCGCGTACCGCACCGGCAGCGCGAAATCCGCTGCCGGTATGGAAGCGGTATAGCGAACCTCCTCAAAACGCAGCTCGCCGGCGGGGGCGCCGTCGGAAGTGAACTCCACTTTATCGAGGACCAACTTACTCGCCGCATCGATGCGGACCATCACCGTCGTTCGGCGGCTGTATTTGTTGACTAAGGCTAAATCGATAACGCTGCGGCCGTCGAAGCTTTCGCCGCCTTTGCGAACGACCGAATAATTTTCGCGCAGCAGCATGTAATCGGTGTTGAGGGCCACGGGATCCTCGGCGGCATCGTTGCGCGTTTCGAGGATGCGATGCTCTCTCGCGTCGATGGAAAAGACGAGATCGCCCTTGGAAACAACCGAATCTCCGGAGAGCTCGGAAGGCGCGGTGTAAATTCGCCGAGTGAGATTGGGTGCGCGATGCTCGACCCGGTAGACCTCGGCCTCTGACGAGTGGCTGCCAATGCGCACGACCTCGACCACGCCGGTGTAGGAGACGTCCGAAGGGGCAGAGATCGCCGCTCGGAGCAGCGCGTCGAGCGGTGCGCTCTGGGGACTCGCGCCGACGAGCGTTAGCGTTCCGGCCGCTAACGCGAGCGCGATATTAGCGCGTTTCTTCATATGAAGTGAGCGCTGCGGGCGTTGCGTCTTCGGAGAAGGGGGCGATCGTGGCCATTGAGGCATGCTCGTCGACGTAATACGCGGCGTCGATTGCCGTGGGAGCAATCGCACCCCGCCACGCGCCGAAGCCGGCGTAGCAAATAAGGGCGATTGCCGCCGCGGCGGGGAGGATGAGAATGGGATGCAGTCCGCTGCGCAGACGTTCTAAGAAACCGGAGGTGCGGCGATCCGCGATTGCGGCTCGGATGTTTGTCACGACTCTTGGCGGCAGATCCCGTTCTCCGGCTCGAGCGTGAGCGCGCAACCGTTCCGTGAGGGTGAGCTCCTCGGCGCGCCGTTGCTCGCAGGAACCGCATCCCGCCAGATGCGCGTGCATCGCCGCATCTTCGGCAGCGGGAAGCTCGCCGTGCAAATAATCGACGATTTGCTCGATGGTCGGGTGCGTTTCGTTCATGGCGATGATTTCATATAGTGATTCAAAAGCTTACGAAGTTGTCCGCGCGCACGGTGCAGTCGAGATCGAACCGTTCCAATAGGACATCCGACGATCAGGCCGATCTCCTGATAGCTGCACTGCTCGACGTCGGCGAGCAGCACGATTTCGCGCTGTTCGGGGGGCAGGGCCGCGAGCGCTTTCGAAACGGGTTCGCTCAAATGGCCCTCGACGTATTCCTCGATCGGCTGAATGGCCGTTGGAGTCTCTTCATGATAACGTGTCTTGCGGCGCCGAAGTTCGTCGCGATGCAGATTCGTGACGATGCGGTAGATCCAGGAGAGGAATGACGTGCCCGGTTTGAAGCTTGCCCAGGCGCGATAGACGCGGATATAGGCCTCCTGCGTTAGGTCGCTCGCGTCGGCGGCATTGCCGGTCAGTCGGTAGGCAAAATTATAGGTCGCCTTGCCATACTGCTCCATCGCACGCTCGAGAAAAGCCTGTTGCTCCATGCCGTGACCTGACGCTTCCTTGGTCCGCTTGGCATTTCATCCCAAGCGCTTTGCCCAGAGCACCCGGGCGACGGCCCACAAGCCGAGTAACGCGGCGACGGTGAGCAGCGTGAAAAGCGAGAGTTCCAGCAGCGCGATGCCGGCGAACTCGCTGCCGCCGCAGAGCGCGATCACGTCGGCAACGAGCGCGAGCTTAAAGCGCTCCAGTGGGTTATTCGCCAGTCCCGAGACTGCTCGCGCCTGAGCGAGCACGCTTTGCGGATCCCAGTCGCCGGTCTCGACGATGTCTGCGATCTTGCCGCCGGGCGTCACGATTATGAGACGATCGTCGTGCAGAAAGTTGCTCGCGCTCACGCGCATCGAGCTGATTTTGAATTCGTCGAGCAGCTGCGCAATAGTCGAGCCCGTACCGGTGAGCAACGTCCAATTCGGAAGTCGGGCACCGTAAGAGGCGCCGTAATTGCGCAAAACCGTGGGAGAGTCGTACTGCGGATCGAGAGTAATCTCGGCGAGTGCGAATTGCTTGGCATCGAGGTGCTGCTGCAAATACGCGAACTTTGCGCTGATGGCGGGACAGAGCGTGCGGTCGGGACATCGGGTGAAGACGAAAGAGAGTAGCAGCGTCTTTCCGCGGAAGGCCTGCGCGAGTTGCACGATGCTACCGTTTTGGTCGACCAGCGTACCCGTGGGCAGCGTGCCCCCAAGCTGCACGGGGACGGCGCCTGCGGCGTTGGGTAAGCCGGGTGCGAACGATGCCGCGGCGATCGCCTGCTGCAGCGTCGCGGGATGGCTCGAAGGATCGAGCAACGCGTCAATCGCGGTCCCCGAATGAAAAGTCGCCTGGGGCGATAGGCGATACCGGCGCGTCTGTGCCGGAAGCATTTCCGCCACCGGATCGATGCGAACGATCGCGGTGCCGTTCGTAAAGCTTTCGATGACGAGTCCGTGGACCGGGATTACGGCCAAGAGGGTCGCGGCGAAAAGAGCGATCATGAGGCCACCCAAATAATCCCGCCGAGCCTCGTCCGCATAGCGTTATTCTACGACGCTTTCTCGCCGCGTGCTGCCGCAACAATCGCGTCCTGCCAGGGGTTGGCATGGCGGGAGCGCAACGAAAGGAGCCGATGAAAGCGGCGGTCTTCGTGGTCCGCGTTCTTTTGGGCGGAGTGCTGCTCGCTGCCGGCGCGCTTAAAGTAGCTCATCCGGCGGAGCTAGCGGCAAGCATTGCGAGCTTTCGGCTCTTACCCCCGGCAGTCGTCGGACCGCTCGCCTTGGCGTTGCCTTACGTCGAGCTGTTGCTGGGCGCTTATCTGGTGGCCGGGCTCTTCACCCGTGCGACTGCAACCTTCGCAGCCGTGCAGTTCGTCTGCTATGCCGGCGCCGTTGCCTCTGCCCTACTGCGCCATATTCCGGCCAACTGCGGATGCTTTGGCCCCAACGACTCCGCGGTCGCCGATTGGCCGCACGTTGCGTTCGATCTTCTGCTCGCCGCCGCCGGTGGCTTCGTTGCGTTGGGCGCGCCGGGAGCGTTTGCGGTCGATCGGAAACTTCGAAGCGCGTGAGGCGGCGAACGCTGGTCATCGCAACGACCGTCGCTGTCGTGCTGATAGTCATAGGGGCCGTACTCTTTTACTTCCTGGGCCCCGAGCACCGTCGCCTTCAGAGCGCCTCGGTTTCGCCCGTTGTCGGCAAAGCGCAGCTCGGCCAGCCGGCGCCGAACTTCGAAGTTGCCACGACCGGCGGTTTCTTCGAGCTAAGCAAGACGGATAAGCCGGTCTTTCTCGAGGTCTTCGCGACCTGGTGTCCACATTGCCAGCGAGAAGCCGCGGTGATCGACAGAGTCTATCAAAAGTATCGTGGACGCGTCGATTTCGTCGCCGTATCGGGCAGCGATACAGCGATCGACGGCACCTCGTCGTCGTCGCAGCTCGACGTTCTCGAATGGGCTCGGCGCTTCCATGTCGAGTATCCCGTCGCGTACGATCCGGTGCTTAACGTAGCGAATCTCTATCTTCAAGGCGGTTTTCCGACGATCGCGATCATCGGTAGGGACAAGCGCGTCGCTTACGTCAACACCGGCGAGCTCTCGTACCAAGATCTCACCGGCGCGATCGAAAAGGTTCTTCGCTAGAACTCCGTCGGAAATGCGTAATTCGGCGGCGGAACGACGGGCGTTCCGATTTCGAGAGTGATTTGCTGGTGGGCGCCCAGCGGAATCGTGCGAAGGTCGCCATTGTACGTTGTGCCGTTCACGTACGCAGTGACCGGGCCTGCAAAGCCCGCAACGTTGTCGCTACTCAGCGGCTGACCCCAAATATCGAAGAACATCCCGAGCGTATATGGGCCTCCCTGCGGCGGGCTGATATCGGGGGCCTCGACATGAATGATTCCGCTAGCGTCGTGCGTATGAATCCAGTAGAGGCAGCCGCCGCCTCCGAGCTCCGGCGCAAAACCGACGTACTGCGGAACCTGAATTTGCTTGCCGTTATAGAAAATTGCAAGATGGGTGTGGACGTGCAGGGTCGCGTACTCCTGGGTGCCGCAGCCTATTCCGTCTACGGTCTGACCGCGACCGCCCTGTGGGGTATCGACATATTTGGCTTTAAAGAACTTTGCCCCGAGGCTCTCGCCGACAGCGAGTTGGATCGGTTTTGCACTCGCGTTGGGGCCAGGAGTCGGCGTTGCGTTTGCTTGTTGAACGGTTCGGTTCTGCCACCAATTAAAAGCCACGAAGGCGGCGACCAGTACGACAACTGCCACGCCGATGCCGATATAGATTGGACGCATCGGATCCCGGCGGGGCGGAGGAGTAGCGCCCCCGCGTTGGTGGCGGCGGCGCTCGGCGCGGCTTGGTTGCGGCATCGAGCTCTTTCTAAGAGGCGCCCTTCGACGGGCTCAAGGGTGACATTGCTTTCAAGGGAGCGGCGACCGGCGCGTCGGAGAGCTCGAGCGGCCGCTGGGGGACTAAGTAGTTCGTTACGTAATCGGTAACTGCGTCGGCTAGTGGCGTGATGGGGCGCACGTATCCGGTCGCATAGAGCCGTGCCAAACGCGCGCAGGTGTAGTACTGGTACCTGCTGCGGAGGTGCGGCGGCATCTCGACGAACTCGACGCGCGCAGGCAGCTCGAGGGCGTGAAAGATCGGGCCGACCAGCTCGACCCACGTGTGCGGCCTGCCGGATCCCACGTTGAAGAGACCGGTCGCACCGGATCGTGCGAGATGGAGCGTCATGTCGGCCGCATCTTTGACGTAGAGAAAATCGCGCTGCTGCTCCCCGTCGCGATACTCCGGGCGATAGCTTTTAAAGAGCCGCACGCGGCCGCTTTCGCGAATTTGCTCGTAGGCCTTTTGCACGATGCTGCGCATATCGCCCTTGTGATCCTCGTTCGGCCCGAACACGTTGAAGTATTTGAGGCCGCACGTTCGGCGGTCGAGTCCCGTACGCGCCGCGTAGAGATCGAAGAGGTGTTTCGAGTACGCATACGCATTGAGCGGTCGCAGAGTGTGAAGATCGGCCTCATCCGAGAGTTCCGCCTCCAGCGCTCCGTAGGTTGCTGCAGACGACGCATAGACGAATCGCGCCTCGGCCGCGACCGCCCACTGCGCGAGCCGTTTCGTATATTCGTAGTTGTTGCGAACGAGAAACTGGGCGTCGCTCTCCGTCGTCGACGAGCACGCGCCGAGATGAAAGACGGTTCCTACCTCGCCGAAAGCATCCCCGCCGTCCACGCACCGCTCGAACTCGTCGGCGTCGACGTAATCCGCAAAGTGCAGGGGAACCAGGTGCTTCCATTTTTCAGAACGGTCCAAGCGGTCGACTACCAGAATGTCGTCGAGGCCGAGCCGGTTCAACGCCCAAATAAGCGCGCTACCTATAAGACCGGCGCCCCCGGTAACGACGATTTGTCCGCGGCTGAGGTCGTGCATCGCTCCGGAAATTCTAATCCCTCGGGCCCGAGGCCGAGTCCTTTATACCTAACTTGCGAATGAACCGCAGATAATGGTGCGTGGCTTTAAGCACCTGCGAGTCAGGGCCGAAATCGTATGCCAATATTGAGTTCCCGGCCCGGCCCAAAATGATTGCCCTGGGCGTTGAGCAGCGTTACGTAATACCGATCGTTGAGAAGGTTTTGGATGTCCAACGTTACGGCGGCCCTCGGCGATAGCGCGATTCCTTCCTCGACGTCGAAGGTCGTGTGCGGCGTCTCCTTACAGTATCCGGGCGTTTCGATCGGACAAAAATTCGACGACAGGCCGCTGCCGTAATAGGCGTCGGCCGAAAACCAGCCGCCCTGCCGGTTGTTGAGCAAGATCCCGCTCGTGATGGTGTAGCGCTGCTCGTGATCGGCGGGCGTAAAGCCGCTGGGCGCGCCAAAGCATGGCGCGAGCAGTTGGGTTTCGCAACCGGCGTTAAGCGAGTTCACATGAGCAAACGTAAAATAGGCGCGGCTGTTCAGCGATAATGGTCGACCGTAGTTGAGTGCCTCCTGCGACAATCGCCCCAGCGCGTAGTTGATGTCTTGGTGAAGAAGCGTAACCCCGACCTGAGTATCGTCGATCAGGTCGTTGGCGTTCTTCTGCCAGACGCGAAAGCCGAGGTCGCCGGAACCGACGGGAATGTGTCCACCGAGCTCGAGCTGCGTGTCGCGCTCGGGCTTCAGGTCGAACTGCTCAAGAGTAGGCTGCAATGGTAGGTTGAGCAGATACGCCGCCCGGGGACTCACGTTTTCAAACGAGAACGGCTCGAAAAATCGCCCGATGTATCCGTAAAGACTGGCGCGCTTTCCAAAGAAGCGCGTCACCTTCAGCCTTGGGCTAAAAGCTCCGAAGCCTTGATCGAATCCGGTCGATTTTATCGTAAAGAAGTCGTAGCGCAACCCGTAGTCGGCCTCCCAGAGGCCGCTCATACGCCAGCTATCTTGAATATATGACTGGTACGTGTTGCCCAAGTTGGGAGCGTCGTCAATCACCGTCGTTGGCGCATTCGGCGTGGCTGGGGTTTGGATCGGCGCGAGAAAGTTATTCGGCTGAAGCGTGATCGCGTAGTATTTCACGACCCGAGTGAGGTCGTAGGAAACGCCGGCGCCAAGGGTATGGCTACCAAAACCCTGAGTGTAGTCCCCCTGCATGATGTAGTCGAGCGCAGTCCGCTGGTCTGACAACGAATAGCCGCACGTCGTCGGATCGAAGTTGCCTGTCTGAACGGCGTTAGCGCAATCAGTCGACGCGCCGCCATTTCCAAAGGGTGCTGGCGTGACGTTGAGAGCCTCACCATAAATCCAATCGTTGACGGGATCGCCGAAATCCGCAATTCTCGACGCCTTGTATGCCGGGCCCCAAGTTATAGCTCCCGTGGTACCGATTGCGTCGTGAAACTGCACGGCCAAAAAAGTGTCCGCTTGCGTCTCGTTGTCGTCGGTACTCCCCGGTTCGCCGTACGCAATGTCGTTGGGAATCTGAAACGTACTGTGGCTGTTGATGAAGGTGATGTTGGTGAAGTTATTTCCGCCTGCGGGCAGCGTGAAGCGAGCGAATTGACCAACCGAGCTCGCATCGTTATGAGGCGAGTCCCAATCCGGTGGATCGAGCCCCCGCGTGGTCGCAAGTCCGCTGAAGGCGACGTCGAATCCGCCGCCGCCTATCGGCGCGTGATATCCAATCGTAGATTGAGCGTTGGCGTACGACCCGAAAGACGCATATCCGTCAAGGCCGGGTGGCCCCGTGCCTGCCCGCGTCGACATATTGAAGACGGCGCCGAATCGCAGGCCGTACTGCGCTGGATATGCTCCCTCGATGAGATCGACGAACGAGAGGTCGTTGATGTTGATTTCCGTGCCGATATCCCGGTTGAGCTCTTGCGGGAGCGGAACGCCGTCGATCATGTAGTTGATGACGCCGTGGTCGCCGTTGATATGGACGACGCCATTGGCTCCCTGAGCAGCTCCCGGCATCTGAGTCTCCATTTGGGTGAAGCTGTTGTCGAACGGCAATCGGGTCAAGGCCGTGCCGTTCAAAACCACGTCGCTGCCGCTGCCGTGAGTCACCGCCGATTGCGATTCACTGACGACGGCATGTGCGATTTCCGCCAGCTTTCGGAGAGCGATGGTTATGCCGGCGCCGCCGCTGCCGAGGTCCACCCTCACCAGACCACGGAGATCGTCCTGTTGCGCTTCTACCTCATACGTGCCCAGTGCCAGCGGCGGGAAAGAGAAATATCCTTTGGAATCCGTTGTCGTTCGCATCGTCAGATTGTTCCCTGAGGCCGTAACGGCAGCGTGCGTAACCGGCTTGCCTTGGCTCGTAACCACGCCGCTGAGGAAGGCGCTTGCATTGACGGCATGCGACGGCGCAAAGCATGCTAGCGCGAGGATAATCGCAGCCGGGGCAGACGCTAAAGCGCGTCGCAGCAATAGTCGCACGTGCTCCTCAAAACGAGTTGTCTAACTTAGTGATAATAAAGTATCATTATCAAATAGTCAATGCGGGCCCGTACGCGGAGGCTCCAAGAGAGGCCCGAGGTGAAGAAAATGTGATGAAAACGCGGACCCCAATTGAGCCAAGCCGGAAAACGAAGCAGCGAGATGCGCTCCAGGCCATACTGGAGCGCAGCGAACGCCCCTTGAGCGTCGACGAGCTGTTGGAAGCGGCATCGAAGCGTGTCGAGGGCTTGGGCGTCGCGACCGTCTATCGCGCGGTCAGCGCGCTGCTCGAGGCCGGATGGATCGAAGCGGTGGAGTTACCCGGCGAGCCAACCCGGTACGAGCGCTCGGACAAGGGGCATCATCACCATTTCCAATGCGAACGGTGCGATCGCGTCTTTGATATTGCCGGCTGCCTCGGTAATCTGCGCAGCCTGGTGCCGCCGAAGTTTCGCGTTAAGCAACATTCGGTGACGTTGTACGGAGTGTGCGCCGGCTGCGCGGGTTAGATTAGAATGGGGCCGTTAGGCGCAGCAGGAACGAGCGACTGTTAGCGATCTGCGTCGTGTTGAATCCGTTGGCCACTTTGATGACGTACTGGTGGTTGAGCAGGTTCAGCACTTGCAGCGAAACTCCCAAACCCTGATCCGCGCCCGTTCGACCTGCCGTCAGGTCGCGACCGGCCGACAAATCAAACGTCGTATGAGCCGGCAGCGTCCCACTCAAGTTGACGTTGGCATCCTCGAATTGCACAGGAAAGCCGCTGCCGTAGTTGGCTTGCAGCGTCGCGTACCAGAGCTTGTGTGGACCTCCAAAGCGGTGCGTGTACCCTGCCGTGGAGTCGACGGTTTGGCTGTGGTCTTCGAGCGAGAGTTGGGCCTGGCAAGATATGCCCACCGGGTTGGGAGGAAACAGAAACTCAGAACCCGAGATGCAGGCCGCGTACGACTCGGAGATGGTTCCGGTAAGGAACCATTGGTCACCGCCGAGCTGCTGGTTTTGCAGACGGAGCTCGAAGCCGTGATTGATGCCGATCGCGTTGTTGTAGACGGCGAAAATCGGCGTATTTAAAAGCTGCGTCGTATCCAAAACGTTGACGACGGTTTTTTCGAATAGGTTGGCCGCAAGCGTGAAGTGCGGGTTGAACGAGAACACGTCTCCCATTTCGAAGTACGCGTCGCTCTCCGGCTTGAGGTCGTAGACCGGATTGGTCGTCGAGCACGCTTGCTGCGCTGAGAGAACGACGCAGGCTTGGCGCACGTCCTCGAGCAACGGCGCGGCATAGAAGCGGCCGTAGTAGACATGGGCAACGTTCTTGCCGCCGTCCCAAAGGTTGACGCCGATGCGTGGACTGATCTGCCAGCCGCCTACATAACCGGTCGAATGATCGTAGCGCAAGCCGTAACTCCATAAGACGTAGGGCGTCTCCTGCCATCGGTCTTCGCCGTAAAGCCCGATCTGAGATCCAGCCTGACCTTGCGGCGTCGTGAACGCCGCATAGTAGGGGCTGGCAACCGTACCGCTCGACTTACAATTGATGTAATAGCAGGCGAACTCTTGCGACGCCGTAGCGTTTTCGCGATTGACGTCGATGCCGATCTTCCACGCGTGATTTTTCGTCGCGCGAAAATCTGAAGCCCGAAGGCCGAGGTAGCTGGCGTACGAGCCTTGGTTTAGCCCAACCAAATGCTCGGTCGTCGCACAGGACGGCGGGCAGATGCTGAAGTTGGGCTCGACCGCGAGGACGTCGAGGGGAAGATCGCCAT
>DATDIA010000065.1:0-3173 GCA_036521295.1 Candidatus Cybelea sp.
CGACAAGGACGAGTACCCGGCAACGGCCGAGATCGAAAGCCGATGCGTGCATCTCCTCGCGCATCTTTGGAACTCACCGGCTGCCGGGACGACCATCGGGTGTTCGACGACGGGTTCCAGCGAAGCGGCAATGCTCGGGGGTCTTGCGCTCAAGTGGAAATGGCGCGAGCGGCGAGCGGCGCTGGGCAAAACGAGCGACAAGCCGAACCTCGTTACCGGACCGGTACAGGTCTGTTGGCATAAGTTCGCGCGCTACTTTGACGTCGAGCTGCGCGAGGTCCCGCTCGAGCGCGACCGGCTGGTCATGACGCCCCAAGACGTCATCGAACGAGTGGACGAGAACACGATCGGCGTCGTGCCGACGTTTGGCGTCACGTTCACGTGTCAGTACGAACCCGTCGCGCAAATTGCCGAAGCGCTCGATCAGTTGCAACAGCAAACCGGGCTCGACGTTCCCATTCACGTCGATGCGGCTTCGGGCGGATTCATCGCGCCGTTCGTGCGGCCCGAGGTCGTCTGGGATTTTCGCCTGCCGCGCGTGCGATCGATTAATACGTCGGGGCACAAGTTTGGATTGGCGCCGCTGGGCGTCGGGTGGGTGATTTGGCGAGAAGCCGGCGATCTACCCGAGGGGCTGATCTTCCACGTCAACTACCTGGGTGGCGACATGCCGACCTTCGCACTCAACTTCTCTCGGCCGGGCGGCCAGGTCATCTGCCAATACTATCTCATGCTACGCCTGGGCATGGACGGCTACCGGCGCATTCATCAAAGCTGTTACGACGTTGCGACCCACATCGCGCACCGGATCGCGGCGATGGCGCCGTTCGAAGTGCTCTTCGACGGCGACAGCCGTCAGGGCATTCCGGCAGTATCCTGGACGATGCGGGAAAGCGCTCGGGCCGGCTATTCGCTCTTCGATCTCTCGGACCGACTGCGCGGGCGCGGCTGGCAAGTCGCCGCGTACACGATGGTCCCCAACATCACCGATATGGCCGTCATGCGCGTGCTGGTGCGGCACGGCTCGAGCCTCGACTTCGCCGACGGATTGCTCGAAGACATCCGACGATCTCTCGACTATTTCAAGACGCATCCGCTCTCGAAACCAATGACTGCGGCCGAGGGGGCCACGCATAACCACGACGCGCGACCAAAACGCGCTCTTCGAGCTTTGCCGTAAAACGACGCGTCAAGCTGGCAGCCGGGTCCTTCAACCAAGACGTCGGGGGCGGCGCACCAGTTCACCACCGCAGTTCGGGCAGTGCCCTTTAGCATTCGCGGCGCAGTCGGCGCAGAACGTGCACTCGTAGGAACAAATGTACGCAGCGGCATCGCCACCGATGATCGTACCGCAAGACTCACATTGCGATTTCATCATGAGCCCGGCCATGGCGACCCTGTACTCGCAATAACGCAGCGCCTCCTTCGGATGTATTAGAACTACCTGCTGTCTACGAAACCCATTCCGTAGCTGCACCGTATGTCGTCAGAACTTGCCTCTGAAGGCCGAGGGAGATACTCTGTGAATCGATCCTGGATATGGCCAATCGCCGGAGTGCTTGTGGCCATCGCGATCACCTCGACAATGGACGCCGCCGGCGCGTCCGCGTTCAGTGCGTTACCCTTGTTTCCGCTTCTCCTCCTTTTTTGGTATTTGCAGCGATTCTCCGCAAAGGAGGTCGGATTTGTTTGGGGCAAGTCGCACGCGCTGCGATCCTACGGCTTCGCGATCTTTTATCCGATCGTCGTGATGGGCGCGATCGCCGCCATCGCGGCAGTAATGGGAGCATTGAATACCGCCGGGCCGACATCTCATAAGCACAGCGTCTGGCTCAATCTGCTCCTCGTAGGAGGAACGACGATTCTCGTCGCCCTGCTCACCGAGGAAGGTTTCTTTCGTGGCTGGCTTTGGGCGTCACTGAAACGCACCGGCCAAGGCACGACCGCAATCCTAATCTTGACGAGCTTTGCTTTCGCGTCATGGCACTGGTCGGCGGTCATACTGCCGACCGGATTCAACCCGCCGCTCTCGCAAGTCCCGATCTTCATGCTCAATGCTATGCTGATCGGCGCTATTTGGGGAATGTTGCGGCTTCTTTGCGGCTCTGTGGTCGTCACGAGCGTCAGTCACGGAGTTTGGAATGGTCTGGCATACGTGCTCTTTGGGTTTGGCGCTCACTCGGGCGCCCTTCGCATCTCAAATACCGCGCTCTACGGTCCTGAAGTCGGAGTTCTCGGAGTGCTGTTAAATCTTATTGTTGCCGTCGGCCTATGGTCATGGTGCGTGCGCCAAAGTGCATTCGCGCCGAGGGAACCCTCGACACCCCAATAAACTGAGGTGACGCTGATGAAATACCTTGACGAGGAGCGCGTCCGTGCTCTGCTGCGATGGGAACAACTGATTCCCGCGATGGAGACCGCTCTGGCGGCTTTTTCACGCGGCAGCATCGTTCAGCCCGTGCGCAGCGTTATCACGATCGAGGAAGGTCGGCGCTATCTCGGCATTATGCCCGCGGTAGACGAAGACGTCATGGGGCTCAAAGCGGTCAGCTTCTATCCCGCCAACGAAGGCACGCCCCTGCCGACCCACGATGCGACGATTCTGCTCTTTCGCACCGATAACGGGCAGCCGCTTGCAGCGATGGATGGCCGGTTGATCACTGAGATGCGAACCGCCGCCGTCTCGGCGGCAATAACGAGATATCTCATGCCGCGCAATAGCAGAGTGCTCGCACTCCTCGGCAGTGGCGTGCAAGCGCGAGCCCATCTCGCGGCGCTCTCACACGTCGGCGAATTCGACGACGTGCGCGTCTGGAGCCGCATGCCGGAGCACGCACACGAATTCGCACGCGAGCACGGCGCCGTCGCTATGGAAGCCGAAGCGGCAGTGCGCGGGGCCGATGTGATCGTGGTCGCGACCAGCTCGCAGCACCCCCTGATGCGTGGCGCGTGGCTTAAGCCCGGTGCCCATGTGAACGCCGTGGGGGCGAATCGGCCGACGTGGCGCGAGCTCGACGACGAGGCAATGCACAACGTGCTCGTTGTCGACTCACGTGAAGCCGTGCTCAAAGAGTCGGGTGACGTCATTCTTTCCGGCGCGAATATCTATGCCGAGATCGGCGAGATCTTCAACGGGACCAAACCGGCACTACCTGAGGAAAAGACCGTTTTTA
>DATDIA010000066.1:0-4599 GCA_036521295.1 Candidatus Cybelea sp.
CCTTCCAACAACGCCAAAATCCGTCCCTCGAGCCCCTCGTCGCCATCGATTGCATGGTGAAACCCGTCAACGCAAAAAGCGGCTGCCGGCGCAATGCGCAAAGCAGCGAGCTGCGCGCAGGCGCGCTCGCGCGTGTGTTCCGGTAGCGAGGCGAGGAAGAGCCGAGAGTGCTGCGGCGACGGAATGCTCTTGAGGTTTGCTCGCGTTAGAACGCCCAGCGTGCCGAACGATCCGACGTAAAGCCGGCTCATGTCGTAACCGGCCACATTCTTGACCACCATGCCGCCGGCGCGCGCGACCGTACCGTCGGCGAGAACGATCGTCGAGCCGAGCAGATAATCGCGAATGCGACCGTAAAGGTGTCGCCGGGGGCCCAGCCAGCCGGCGGCGAGCGTGCCCCCGAGCGTTGCATACTGCGGCAGCGGAGCGTCGAATGGGACGAACTGTCCCTGACCGGCCAAAAGTGCGGTGATGCTCTGAATCGACGTCCCGGCTTGCGCCGCGAGCACGAGATCGGCGCGCTCGTTTGCCACGACGCCCGTGAGGGAGGTCGTGGCAAGCGTGACGTCAAGGCGTTCGGGCGGGAAGCCCATTCCGGCTAGCGTTGCTCCGCCCACGATCCGAATCTTTTCGCCGCTACGATCGCACTGTGCGACTATTTTGCTTACGCTCTTGGTGGTTTTCGGCGTGGTGCGATCTTGCGTCGCTCTCACGGCGGGACGACCTCAGGGCAGCGCGCGCCGCTTGGGAAAATCTTTTCCGGATTGAGCACCCGCGCAGGGTCGAAGACATCGCGCACCCGCCCCATCACCGCAAGGTCGGCGGTCGAATAGACGCGCGTCATGGCCTCGCGCTTCTCCCACCCAATCCCGTGTTCCCCGCTGATGGTGCCGCCGAGGTCGATCGCGGATTGTAAGATCTCATTGCCGGTTTCGACGACCGCAGCGACCTGCTTGCGATCGCGCTTGTCGTACATCAACAGCGGATGGAGATTACCGTCGCCGGCGTGGACGACGTTTCCCACCGTAATTCCATTTGCGCGCGAGGCGGCTTCCACCGCGCGTAGCGCCTCGGGAAGTTTGCTGCGCGGCACGCAAACGTCTTGCGTATAGTAGTTCGGGGCGATGCGTCCGGTCGCGCCGGCAGCGCCCTTGCGGCCCGCCCACAGGGCGTCGCGCTCGGCTTTATTGTGGGCGTTTCGCCACGAGCGCGCCCCGTGCTGCATGATAATCGAGTGAGTAGCCGCTTCAGAAGCATCGACATCCACTTCGAAGCCGGCATTCTCAACCAGGAGAACGGCGGCGGCCTCGGTGGGATAGCCGGCATGAAAGGCCGCTTCGACCGCATGCGTGATCACGGCATCCATCATCTCGAGCGCCGTCGGCAGTATTCCGGCTGCGATGATGGCCGAAACGGCTGCCGATGCCGAATCCGGGTCGTCGAACACGGCGAGCGAGACGCGAACCGATTCGGGAAGTGCCAGAAGGCGCAGCCACGCCGAGGTCACGATGCCGAGCGTCCCTTCGCTGCCGACCAAGGCCGCGGTGAGGTCGTATCCCAGATCGTCGATGTTCGTTTGAAAGACCTCTCCGCAAGCGTCGACGATTTCAAGCCCGAGCACGTGATTGACGGTCGTACCGTAGGAAAGACAGTGCGCGCCGCCGGCATTCGTCGCGATGTTGCCTCCGATCGTCGAAATCTGCTGGGAGGACGGGTCGGGAGCATAGAAGAGTCCGCTCGATGCGACGTGGCGAGAAAGATCGAGATTTATCAGTCCGGGCTGCACGCGCGCCCGGCGGCCGCGTTCGTCGAACTCGAGTAACCGATTCATTCGCGCAAAAGAGAGAATCACGCCGCCCACCAGCGGAACGGCGCCGCCGCAGAGTCCCGTGCCCGCGCCCCGCGCGACGATTGGCTCGCCGCAATCGCGAGCGATTTTCACGATCGCGCTGACGTCGCGAGTCGAGGTCGGCAGAACGACCGCCGACGGCATTCCGCCGTCGGTGTACGCATCGAAGGAATAGACCGCGAGGTCTTCAGGCGCGGTTTTTACCGAGTCGCTCCCAAGCGCGTCGACCAGCCTCTCTCGCAGCATCCATTCCGAGCTTTCGCCACTTGAAGGGCGCCTCGCTGCAAGACAGGTCTTGACAACGACCGAGGGCTGTGGTTGGTTCGAGGCGATGTTCTTTCGCGGAATTCGCGGTGCGATCACCGCCGACGGCGACGATGACGCCTCGATCGCGCGCGCCACAAAACGGCTCTTGACCGAGATGACGCGCCGCAACCAGATCGAGCTCGACGACATCGCGTCGGTCCTCTTTACCGTTACGCCCGACCTTCACGCAGGTTTTCCCGCGCTTGCCGCGCGCGAAATGGGTTGGGTCTGGGTGCCAATGCTTCACGCGTGCGAGATCGACGTCCCTGGCGCGTTGGGGCGATGCATTCGCGTGTTGATGCATGTGAACACCACGCGGCGACCGGCGGAGATCGAGCACGTGTACCTCGACGGCGCAACCGTCTTGCGCCCCGACTTGATGCGAGCGACGACTTGAGCAAGAACATCTTTGGGATTCTCGGTGTCGGAGCGATCGGCGGCTCGATTGGGCTCCGCGCGCGCCGTAACGGCGCCTACGTCGTCGGCGCGGACAGCGATCCGGCGGCGTTAGAAAATGCGCGTAACCTCGGTGCAATCGATGCGATCGCCACGACCGAGGAACTCATACGCACCGCCGATGAGTACGTCATTGCCGCGCATCTCGAGCCGACGCTGCTCGAGTTGGAGCGCTTGGCACGCACGTCGAAGCCGATGCCGGCCCTGATTATGGACGTAGCTTCCGTCAAAGTTCCCGTGGTGAGCGCTGCAAAGGGATTGCAGAACTTCGTCGCGACGCATCCGATGGCCGGCACCGAACTCAGTGGTGTTGCCGCTGCGAGCGCCGAGCTTTTTGCGGGCTGCGCGTGGGCATACGTGCCGAGCGGCGATGAAAACCTAGACGCGCGAGCGCGGGCGTTCATCGACTCGATGGGTGGCGTGGCCATCGCAATGGCGGCAGAAGAGCACGATCGCGCGGTCGCGATTAGCTCACACGTGCCGCAGATCGTCGCCTCCTGTTACGCGAGTTTGCTTCGTGCCGACAAAGGCGTCGCCAAGCGGGTCTGCGGCCCCGTAGCGCGCGAGCTGGTGCGGATTTCCGCAATGAGCTTTGCCATGTGGCGCGACACGCTGCGCGCAAACGCCGCGAACATCGGGCCAGAACTTCGCCGGCTTGCCACGCAGCTCGAAGTAGCCGCGGACGCCATGGCACGCGACGACGTCGATAGCTTAGCCCAGCTTTTCGGTAACGCGCACGTCTCGGCGCGAGCGATCGAATCGTGACGGTTCGCCGTTAGGAGAACTCGAGCGGCATCTCGATCGACCCGTTTCGTACTGCGATAAAGGTGGACAAACTCACGTTGCAAGATAAAGAGGCCAAAGCATCTAAACGGCCTTTTAGCAACGCCTATCATAAAGGGAGTGCGGCATGTTCGAGCGGATCGTAGCGACCGGTTTTGCGCTCGTGCTATTGGCTGCGCCGGTCGGTGCGGCAAGTTCTGACGACGCGAAGCTGACCGCGGCGCTTCAAAAAGTACTCGATCGCTATCTGCTCGCGCGATCGAAGCCCGAGCATATCTCGGAAGTTTCGTTGAGCATCAACCTCAAAGACAAGAGTTCGACCATCAGTTTGGCGGTAGGGACGACGAAGTATCCCAACGCAGGGCAGAAAGCGACGCCGGCCGACCTTTTCGAGATCGGCAGCAATACGAAAGCATTCACGTCGGTGGCAATCCTTCATCTCGAGGCTGCCGGAAAACTCTCCATTGCGGACACGCTCGGAAAGTGGCTTCCCCAATACCCCGCATGGAAGATGGTCACGATTCACCAGTTGCTCGATATGACGAGCCCGATCCCGGGCTATGACAATCAGGATTCGATCGGCAAAATGATGGCGCAGAGCCCCAACCACGACTTTACGCCGCAGGAGTTGGTCGCGTCGGTCTATCCTCGTGGCGGGAAACCGAAACCCGTGAGCGGTTGGACCTACTCAAACACGAACTACATCCTGGCCCAAATGATCATCGAGAAAGCGAGCGGTCAGAGCTATAGCGAGGTCGTGCGCGGGTTATTCGATCAAACCGGCTTAAAGAACACCTACTACGAGCAGAACCGCTATCCAGCTTCCATCACCGACCGCATGGTTTCGGGCTACTTCTACAACCACGACGCAGACAATGCCGTGTTGAAACCGCTGCTGGGCCACGACGTGAAGAATGATAGCGTCTCATGGATGCAGGCGGCCGGCGGAATCGTTTCGCAGATGGACGATGTGACGCGCTGGTCGCGCGACCTCTACGAAGGCCCGCTGCTCGCAGAGAAACAACGCAAAGAGCTCACCACCATCGTCTCCATAAAGACCGGTAAGCGGATCGCAACGACGTCTCAAGAGGATCCGCTCGGCTTCGGGCTCGGAGTTGGGCAGGCCACCAAACCGAACCTCGGCACGTTTTGGTATTACCAAGGCACGACGCTCGGCTACCGTGTCGTGTACTTCTACCTTCCCA
>DATDIA010000067.1:0-6574 GCA_036521295.1 Candidatus Cybelea sp.
GCAGCAACCAAGACGTACGTCTCTCAGGTTGCCGCCATGACCCTCTTCGCCCTCTATCTCGCGCGGCTGCGCGGCTCCACGAACGAGCAACGTTTGAAGGAGGTCGCAGAAGGAACGAAACTGCTGCCGGCCGCCGTCGACATCGTGCTCAATACGTCTGACGAAATTCGAAAGGTCGCGCGAGAGCTGCGAAAGGCACAGAGCGTGTTGTTCATCGGTCGTTATGTCAATTTCCCGACCGCCTTGGAAGGCGCGCTTAAACTCAAAGAGATCTCGTACATTCACGCCGAGGGCTATCCCGCCGGAGAGATGAAGCACGGGCCGATCGCGCTGCTCGACTCAACCGTGCCCGTCGTCGGCATAGCTACGGAGGATCGCGTCCGTGAAAAAATGATCTCGAACCTGATGGAGTCGAAAGCGCGCGAAGCGCCGGTCATCGTCGTCGCGAATCGCGGCGACGACGAGATCGCCGCGGTGAGCGATCATGTTTTCTGGGTGCCCAAGGTCGACGAGTTGCTCTCGCCGATCGTGAACGTCATTCCCTTGCAGCTGCTCGCGTACCACATCGCCGACATCGAGGGCAAGGACGTGGACCAACCACGCAATCTCGCCAAAACCGTCACCGTCGAATAATGGTCCGCAGCGACCGCCGGGGGCCCGACGAACTGCGTCCGGTGACCATCGAACCCGGATTCTTGAAATATCCCGAAGGCAGCGTCCTGATCGGCATCGGCAACACTCGCCTCATCTGTGCCGCTTCGGTGGAAGAGCGCGTCCCTGCCTGGATGAAGGGTCGGGGCGTCGGCTGGGTGACCGCCGAATACGCCATGCTGCCGCGAGCAACGCAGGAACGCACGCAGCGCGAAGCATCCAGAGGTCGCGTCGGCGGACGAACGCAGGAGATCCAGCGTATCATCGGGCGGGCGCTACGCGCCGTGACCGACACCGCGAAGCTTGGCGAGCGTACGATTTGGCTCGATTGCGACGTCATTCAAGCCGACGGTGGCACGCGTACCGCGGCCGTCACCGGAGCTTGGGTCGCGCTCGCGCTCGCCTTGCGGACGCGCTTCGATCCGGCCGATCGCGCGCATTGGCCGCTGAGCGCAATGGTCGCCGCAATCAGCGTCGGCATCGTTGCCGGGCACCCGCTGCTCGATCTCGCTTACGAAGAAGATAGTCAGGCGCTGGTGGACATGAACGTCTTCATGACCGACGCGGGACGTTTCGTCGAGCTGCAAGGCACCGCCGAAGCGGCGCCGTTCGATCGGCGCGATCTCGACACGCTGCTGGCGCTGGCCGAGACCGGAATCCGGAGCCTCTTTTCCATCCAAAATGCGGCACTGCGCGCATCGCTGCCCGTTCATGCCCATTGACGCCGCCTTGTTGGAGCTCGTAGCGCGCGTCGGAGCGTTCCATATCACGCAGCGCGCGATGAAGCGAGCGCAGCACGCAATCGAGGCAGCCATCGGCGACGGGGCTATCGATGAAGCGATGCGAGCGACCTATTTGGACACGGTTCAACGGTACTTCGAAGGGTTCGATGCGGAAGCGCGCACGCATCTGCGCGACATCGATCGTCGCCTGGAACGTGTCAACCAGGTGCACTTTAACCTTACGGCCGAACGCGGCGTCGCCGTAAAGCGGATCGAGGCAACCGGATCGATTCTCGACGCGCTTCGAAGGCTTGAGGCGAACGTTCCGTGAGAGTCCTCGAGCGCTTCGGTCGCGCAACCACCGATTTCTTCGAATATGCCGGCGGGTTGACGCTGCTTTCGGCCGAGTCCCTCGGATTCATGGCGCGTCTTCATATTCGCATCGCCGAAACGATTTCGCAGTGCGCGCTGCTTGGCGTGCAGTCCGCGGCCATTGTGATGCTCACCACGCTCTTCACCGGGATGGTGATCTCGCTGGAATCGGCCCAGCAAGCCGTCGCGTACGGGTTTGCGAACCTCGTAGGGGGTGCCGTCGCCTATGCCTCCGTGCGAGAACTCGGACCGATGCTCACGGCAGTCGTGGTGGCCGGGCGCGTCGGTTCCGCAATCGCGGCCGAGCTCGGCTCGATGGTGGTAACCGAGCAGGTCGAGGCGCTGCGATCGATGGGTCTCGAGCCCTCGCGCTTTCTCGTCGTACCGCGTCTCGTGGCGCTGCTTCTGATGCTGCCGCTGCTCACGATCTTTGGCGACGTCGTTTCCATTCTCGGCGGAATGTGGGTCGCACAGACCTACGCGCACATCTCGTACGAGGGGTTCATTTCCTCCGTAAGGCAGTCCATTGATTTCAGCGACGTGGTGAAAGGTATCCTCAAATCGCTGGTCTTCGCCGCGATTATCGCAATGGTGGGTGCTTACCAAGGACTATCGACGCGCGGCGGCGCCGCCGGCGTCGGGCAGTCGACGACGCGCGCGGTCGTGCTCGCGATGATTCTGATCTTCATCTCAAACTTCGTTCTCTCGTTCTTTCTCTTCGGCTAGAATGGCAATTGTAAGCGCCGAGAAGTCCAAGGCTATTGCCCGAATCGAAAACGTGACGCTGGCATTCGGCGAGCGTGTCGTTTTGAAGAACTGCGGGCTCGACATCGTTGAGGGCGCCATCACGTGCGTCATCGGCCTCTCGGGTGCGGGAAAATCGACGATCCTGCGATTGCTCGACGGCCTGCTCTTACCTGACGAGGGACACGTGTTCGTGCGCGGTCAGGATATCTGCCACATGTCCGAAGAGCAGCGCAACCGCGTTCGGCAGAAGATCAGCCTCTCGTTTCAATTTTCCGCGCTGCTCGACAGTCTCACGGTCGGCGAGAACGTGGCGCTTCCGCTGCGCGAGCACACCAAGCTCTCAGACGGCGAAATCCGCCGTGCCGTGCTCGACGCGCTTGGAAGCGTTGGCCTTACCGACGCGTACGACAATCTACCGGGCGAGCTCTCGGGCGGTATGCTCAAGCGAGCCGGATTTGCACGCGCTATCGTAACCCGGCCGGACCTGGTTCTGTACGACGAGCCCACAACCGGCCTCGATCCCATCGTGACCAATTTGATCACCGACACCATCCTTAAGCTGCGCGAGAAGCTCAATGGGACGGCCGTCGTGATTTCGCACGATCTCCCTTCGATCTTTGCCATGGCCGACTACGTCGCGATGCTTTTCGAGGGAGCGATCATCGCGTACGACACCGCGGAGCGCATTCAAAGCTCCATCAACCCAATCGTCGCTCAGTTCTTACAGGGTTCGGAGGTAGGCCCGATCCCGCTGTAGACCGAACGCCGGCGCACGTGGGCGTCGCTTCGTTTCAAAACGAGAGGGGAAAGTATGGCTGAGATTTTTGGAAATGGAGGCGAGCCCGTCGTGGTCGGCGGGGAGTACGAATGCTCGGAGTGCGGGCATCGCCTGCATCTCGCTGCAGGAGAAACTTTTCCGCCCGATCACCATTCCGAGAAGCCCTGGACGCTCTATCTTCGCGACGAATAGGTCGTCCGTCAGCCACGCCGCCCGCGCAGCAGCTCGTTTTCGCGCAATGGAAGACCACCGCTGTAAAGATAGCCCGTTTGGCCTCCGCGCGAGGCGATTCTCCCGTCAAAGCCTAATAATTCCCCTATGACTAGGCAAGCGCAGGTCGGAGCATTCGCGATTGTTGCACTGCTCCTGCTCTTCGGCGTCTTCTATGTCATTACCGATTTCGGAACCCGGCACACCGGGTATCGCATCGGCATCCATTTTCAATCGGCGGCGGGTGTAACGCCTGGAGCTTTGGTCTACTTCAGCGGCGTCGACATCGGGACGGTCGATTCGATCGAGTTACTTGCCGACAACACGGTCGACGTCATCTTGGCCATCAACCGCAACATCGATATCCCCGCGGCCTCGCGCTTTTTGATCCAGTCACCGCTGACCGGATCTCCGGCCGTCGTTATCGTGCCGCCGCGTGCAAAGCCGCCCGTTCCGCTGCTTCCCAGACAAGTCTTGCCGATCGCCGATCAGCCCCGCGGAACCAACGGAACGTCGATTGCCGATCTGCTCGAGCAGGGACAGGGCGAACTTAGGCGTTTCGATAGCGTTATGGGATTAATCGCACAGCGCACTCCCAAGCTGCTCAACACCTTGCAAACGACCCTGAACAACGCCAATGACCTAACGATATCGACGAAGGCGTCGCTCGCGCGGCTTACCGACGAGTTCCTCGCACTCGGTACAAATCTTCAAGGCAACTTGGGCGCTGCCAGCGCCAACGTGGTGCAACTCTCCTCGACACTGAACACCGCCGCAACGACCGATTCAAAAAAGGTGGGCACGCTACTCGACCAGTTCCAATCCACCGCGACGGCACTGAACCGCTCGATGAGCGCGCTGCAGGATCTGGCGACCGATCCGCGTCTCAAGGCGAACGTTTTAGCGACGACTCAAAATATCGCCGACACGACCCAGACGCTCGCCGCGCTGACGAAAGATCTGCGCACCGTGACGGGTGATCCGCAGACGCAAGCTCAGATGCGCAACACGATCGCGAACCTTGATGCGGTTCTGCAGAAGGCCAACGCGCTGTTAGCGGAACTGGGAGGAACCAGCCACGTTTACGGCGTCGATGCGGGAGCCACGCCCGCTCCGCTCACCGTGCCGAGCACCTCGCCATACCCGGGGGGCGCCCCCGCCGGCAATCCGCCGCCGAGCGGCGGAATCTCTCCGGCGGCCCGCTCGCAGCTGCAAGGTAAACTCGCTTCGCTCGCCCGCAATCTGATCGCGGTCCAAGTGCGCCTGAGCGGCCTCTCGCCGCAGCACAATGCCGGACTGAACCCCGTTCTCACCACCAGCCAGGGCCCGCTGGGCGACATCAACCTCGTGGTGTTGCCGCACAGCACCACCAGCGTCATGTTCGGCGCGAACTCCATCGGCAACAATACGACTTGGAACGCGGTGTTGGAGAAAAACGCAGGCAGCTTTCACATCGGAGGCGGCGTTCTGTATTCGCAGGTTGGTGTGCTCGGCCAGTACGCGCCGCTGCACGGCCTCGGTTTTGAGGCGCGCGTCTACGATCTAACCTATCCCATGATCGACCTCTATGGAAACCTGCAGCTCGCTCCTGGGACGGAGCTCTTCTTCGGGCAGCGCGACATTACGCACGCCTCGCGCCGCAATACGTTCGGCCTCCAGTACCAGTTCTAGTGGCCCGCAACTAGTGGCAGAAGAAGCGGAACGGCCGCGCGTCGGCATCATTGGCGCCGGCGCCATGGGGACGCTCTTCGGCTACCATTTGGCCGTCCGCGCTCACGTGACGATCCTCGACGACAACCCTCAAGTCGCGCAATCGGTCGAGCGCACCGGCCTGCGCGTTAACGACGAGCCGGCCCGGAAAGTTTCCGTTGCACGGCGAGCGCGCGACCTTTACGATTCGCAGATGCTCTTTCTCTTCGTCAAAGCGGTCGATACCCTGCGCGCGTTGCGCGCATTTGCGGGTGAGCTCGACCCATCTGCCCCCGTCATCTCGCTGCAGAACGGCGTCGGCAACGAAGACGCGATCAAGACCGCGCTTGGCGGAGCAGTGCCAGTGATGGTTGGAATCACCACCGAGTCTTCGCAAACGATCGGCGCCGGCCACGCGAGAAGCTCAGAACAAGGCAATACCATCATCGGAACGATGACGGCCTCCCCTACAACCGCTCGCACCGTGACCGATTTGCTCGTGCGCAGCGGTTTGCGCGCTTCGGTCGTCCACGATATTCGTCCGCATCTGTGGGGAAAGCTCGTTGCGAACGCGGCCGTCAATGCGCTTTCCGCACTCCTCGATTGCGAAGCCGGCGAAATACCCAAGGACCCAAACGCCGCGCGTCTTGCCGAGGCGCTTGCGGAAGAAACGGCCAGCGTTGCGGCCGCGCTCAAGATCAATCTTCCGTTCGTCAACCCTTGGCAGTACGTTACCGAGGTAGTCGCCCTTGGCGCGGACGCGAAAAGCTCGATGGCCTACGACCTCGAGTCCGGTCACCCCAGCGAGATCGACCACATCAATGGTGCGGTCGTGGCATTTGGGCGTCGGACCGGGACGGCCACGCCCTATAACGACGCGATGTTGCGCCTCGTCAAGGCGCGGGAGACGTTGCTCGCCGGCTCACGGTTGCGGCTGTAGCCGCAGGAGCCGCACCGCTCCTGCGGATGTCTCGACGTCGATACGTTGCGCCGAGCGCTCTCCGACGTCGCCGTCGATCGTTTCCGCGTTTCCATTCGAGGCTCCGCGCAGCCCAAAGTCGGTAAAGAGCACGCCGTCGCTCGTGTGCAAACGCACGCCGAACGCAGTATTGGCGCGGATCCAGACCTCGACGTCGCCGCGCCGCGTCGAAAAATGAAGCGTGCCGGGCCACTGCGTGGCGCCCATCATCACCGAAAGATTGCCGCGTCCCACCGCGGCTTGCGCGTAGCCGAAGAGCTTTAGATCCACGTTGCCGCGCTGCGCGAGGACACGCGCGTTGCCACTAATGTCGGTAACGTTAACGTCGCCGCTATGGGACTCCACAACGAGATTCACGCCGTCGGGCACGCGCACGAGCAGCGAGTCCAGGGTGCCGCCCGCATGCACGACGAGCCCGAGTGCGGC
>DATDIA010000068.1:0-2641 GCA_036521295.1 Candidatus Cybelea sp.
GCGCCTTTGCGAGCCTGCCCGCCGTCGCGCAAAGCGACGTTCCGACGTACACCACCTGGCAGTCGGGTTGGGACACGTACCAGTACGATCGCCACCACGTCATCTTGGGTACGGTCGCGAGTTTCGCGCCTTATCGCTTGACGGTAACGCGTCGCAACGGCGACGTGCAGACGGTCGATCTCAAGCATGGCACCGTGATCTATCCGACGGGTGCGACGCCTACCGCGGGCGAGCGGGCCGCGCTCGTTGGTTACTACAGCAACGGCACGTTCATCGCCAACCGCGTCATTTTGCGACCCTAAGGCGCGGGCTTGACCCTACCCGTGGGTGCGCCGCCTGCATTGGTGCAGGTGGCGCAGCGGTACGCTGAGACGACTCGCGGGGTCGTAACTTTTCAGATGCACCGGGTCTTTGACGTGCATGATCCGTTCCGGAGCCGGCACGAGGATCTCGTCATGAACGGCGTTTACGACGACGGCGTGCTCGTACGCGTGCATGTGATCAGCGATACGGTCGACAGAAAACCGGCGAGTGCAAGCGACATCGCAAAGCTGGAGCAATCCTGGGATCATCCCAATGCTGAAGACGTCTTTGCGCCGCCTTTTGATGCGCGTAACTTCGACGCCTACCAGTACCGCAGTGGCGGAGCTTCCACGATCGAATTCACGTCGAACGTTCATGGTGCCGGGCACGGCAACGGTAGCTTCACCTATGATTCCGAACAGAACGTCGTTTCCGATACCTATCAACCCAACGCGCTGCCGCAGTATGCGCATTCGGCCCAGATAACGGATCGTCGAGCGGAAGTGTTGTCGGGATACTGGGCGCCCACGGAACAAAGGCAGCAATATAAAGGAAACGTCGGGCCGTTTGCTGGCTCGGGCACGATCCAAATAGAGTATTCGGGCTTCCGGCGTTTTCCGGACCTTCAAAGCGCTTTGCTGACGCTGTAGCGGCTGCTAGCCGGCAGAAGGCTTTGCGCTCCGCGCAGAAAATCGAAGACCACCGAAGGAGAATACGCTGTGCCCGACTTCCTCAAGACCCTGTTCGTGAACCCGCCGACATTCGAAGGCTACGATGGCGGCGCCGGCTCGCGCTATCAGTGTCGTCGCGAGGTCAGATCGTTCTGGTATCCGACTTGGCTCGCACAGCCCGCCGCGATGGTGCCGGGCAGCAAGCTGATCGATGCGCCCCCCGACAACCTGACGGTCGATCAAGTGGCCCCGCTCGCGAAGGAGTACGAGCGGGTCATAATTCATACAAGCACGCCCTCCTTCAACAACGATGCGCGATTCGCGGCTCGTTTAAAGGAAGAAAACCCCGATGCGATCGTTGGGATGGTCGGCGCGCAGGTTAGCGTGCTCCCGGAGGAATCGCTCAAGGGCGCGCCCGCCGTCGATTGGGTGAGCGTTGGCGAGTTCGACTATACGTGCGTTGACGTCGCTTTGGGCAAGCCGCTGAGCGAGATCGATGGGCTCGCTTACCGCCAAAACGGGAGCACGGTCCGGACGTCGGAGCGCCCAACTATCATGGAGATGGATGCGTTTCCTTCGGTACTCGATGTGTACCGGCGCGATCTGACGATCCCGAATTATTTCAACGGCTACTTGCAGCATCCGTACCTTTCATTGTATACGGGACGCGGCTGCAAATCGAGGTGTACGTTCTGCCTTTGGCCGCAGACGATCGGCGGGCATCTCTATCGCGTGCGCAGCGTCGAAAGTGTCGAGGCGGAGATGGCCCGCGCGAAAGCCCTTTTTCCGGAAGTCAAGGAGTTCTTTTTCGACGACGATACGCTGACCGACAACATCCCGCGTGTCGAAGAGATCGCGCGTCGTTTAGGCCGGCTCGGCATTACCTGGTCGTGCAACGCCAAGCCCAACGTGCCGCGCGCCACGCTCGAGATACTCAGGGCAAACGGCTTACGGCTCTTGCTCGTCGGCTATGAGTCGGGCAATCAGCAAGTGCTCAACAACATGAAAAAGGGCACGCGCATCGACATCATCCGGCGCTTCTCGAAAGACTGCCGCGAACTCGGCATCAAGGTGCACGGCACCTTCATTCTGGGCATGCCGGGCGAAACGCCGGAGACTATTCGCGAGACGATCAACTTTGCTTGTGAGATGGACCCCGAAACGATCCAGGTTTCTCTCGCCGCGCCGTATCCGGGAACGTACCTCTACAAGCAGGCGCAGGAGCAGGGCTGGCTCGAGACCCAAAGCGGTGAGCTGGTCGACACCCACGGCATCCAGCACGCGGCACTCAACTACCCGGGATTGAATTCGACGATGATGTTCGAATCGGTCGACGAGTTCTATCGGCGCTTCTACTTCCGGCCGCGAAAAATGTTTTCGCTGCTCGGCGGAATGATCGGCGACCGGCAGGTAATGAAGCGGCGCTTACGTGAAGGCGTCGAGTTCTTCCACTTTCTGCGCGAACGTAAACGTGAAAACGCTGCCGCAGCGATAAAGTAGGGATTCACCGCGTCTTCGAAGCTACGCGGGATCGATAGTGCGTAAGACCCTTTCGCGAGGGCTCCTTATCCTCATCACGCTCTTCGTCGTGGCGATCTACTACCTGCCGATGGGCCATAGCGATTTCGCGGAGAATTGGGGCGAGGGCACTTTTGGCGCTACGCTTT
>DATDIA010000069.1:0-5042 GCA_036521295.1 Candidatus Cybelea sp.
CTTTGCAACCTCGATCACGCCCAACGCTTGATCGAGCGAAAACTGCCGCTAGCCCTCTCCTACTCCTGGCGCGAAGGCGAGCTGCCCGGCGCGCCACTGGCCCATTCGGACGGACACCTCGTGGTGTTGTGCGGTTTTACGAGCAACGGCGATTGTGCGATCAACGACCCCGCCGCACCCAACGTGCGCGTCGTCTATCCGCGTGACGCGTTGGAACGGATCTGGCAGCGTAACGAAGGCGTGGCGTACGTCGTGGCGCCGATCGGCATCGATTACGCCGACGTCCTGCAATGCGTTTAGACGAAATCCGGGCGGCCGTCGTTGCATGCCAACGATGCCCGGAGCTGCGAGCCTACGCGTCGCAGATCGCGCGCGAGCGCAAGCGCGCGCATCGTCATTGCGTCTACTGGGGCAAGCCGGTGCCATCATTCGGCGACCCCCGCGCGCGCGTCATGCTGGTCGGCCTCGCTCCGGGAGCGCACGGAAGCAATCGCACGGGAAGGCCCTTCACCGGAGACGGTTCCGGCGGTTTTCTGTATCCGGCGCTCTATCGTGCCGGTTTTGCCTCTGCGCCGGATGCGATCGATCGCGACGACGGTCTGCGGCTTCGGGATTGCTTTATCACCGCCGCCATACGTTGCGCGCCACCGCAAAATAAGCCGACCCGAAACGAATTGGAGAATTGCTTCTCCTACTTGCTCGAAGAATTTGACGCTCTCAAGCGGCTTCGCATCATCATCGCGCTCGGCGCCGTGGCTTTTGCCACAATCCGCAAGTTATTGATTGAACGGGCTTTCGAGTTCGATTCCGCCGCCGCGTTCGGTCATGGCGTCGAGATCACCGCCACGGATGGACGCCGCACGATCGCGATCGTTGCATCGTATCACCCCAGCCGGCAGAATACGAACACCGGCAAGCTGACCGCTGCGATGTTCGATTCGATCTTCAGCCGCGCCAACCAGATTCTGGCGCAAGGCGCAAATGCAAGTCTCGCACGAGCTGCTCGGGGACCGGAGTCGGTGCATCCATCATTACGTCGCGGGCGACTTGGTTCTTTGGAAAAGCGGTAACCTCGCGAAGGTTCTCTTCGCCGCAGGCGATCATGACGATGCGGTCGACCCCCAGCGCCATTCCGCCGTGCGGTGGGGCACCGTATTCTAACGCCCGTACGAAGAAACCAAAACGCTCCTCAACTTGCTGCGCGGTCAAACCGAGCATCTCGAAGATCCTACGCTGTTCCTGCGCTTTGTGAATTCGGATCGAACCCGAGCCTAGCTCGTAACCGTTGAGCACCATATCGTAATGCTGCGCCCGCATCTCCCTCGGAGCTCGATCGATCAACTCCCAGTCACCGGGGGCGGGTGCCGTAAACGGATGATGCGCGGGCACCGGCTGACCCGTCGCCTCGTCGATCTCGAGGTACGGAAAGCCGGTGACCCACGCAAACGCGTAGGTGTTGGGATCGCGCAGATTGCAACGCTCGCCGACCTCGTTACGCATCTTCCCAGCAACGGCATACGCGAGCTGCCGGGCATCGGCAAAGAGCAAGAGGGCATCGCCCGTCTCGGCAGCAAGTGCGCTGCGAACGTTCTCAATTTGCGCGTCGGTTAGGAAACGCGCCGCCGATGACTTGACTCCCTCGGCGCCGAGCGCAATCCAAACCATTCCCTTGCCGCCGAACTCCTTCGCGGTCTCCGTGAGCGCGTCGAAATCCCGGCGCGATAGCGCCGCACCGCCGGGGTAACGAAGCGCAACTACAGCGCCGCCCGTCTCAATCGCGGATCGAAAGACGGCAAATTCGGTATCGAGGAAGGTTGCGGTCGCGTCGGCGAGCTCGAGCCCAAATCGCAGGTCCGGTTTGTCGAGACCGTATTTCGCCAGCGCTTCTTGATGAGTGAGGCGAGGAAATGGCGCAAGCTCGATGCCCATAACCGTTCGCCAAACGTAACGCATGCAGGCTTCCATCGTCTCGAGCACGTCCTCTTGAGTACAAAAGGAGAGCTCGACGTCGAGCTGTACGAACTCGACGAGGCGATCGGCGCGTTGGTCTTCGTCACGCATGCAGCGGGCGATCTGCATGTACTTTCCGAAGCCCGCGATCATTAAGATCTGCTTGAGCAGCTGCGGGGACTGCGGCAACGCATAGAAATGCCCTGGGTAGAGGCGGCTGGGCACGAGATAGTCGCGCGCGCCTTCCGGCGTAGATTTGATCATCATCGGCGTTTCGATCTCCAAGAAATCGCGCGAATCGAAGAAATCGCGCATCGCTTTTACAATACGATGGCGCAGACGAATGTTGCGCTGCATCCGCGGGCGCCGAAGATCGAGATAGCGATACTCAAGCCGAAGATTCTCGTCGACGGCTTCGTCAGCGTTTACTTGGAAGGGCGGCACCGCAGAACGATTGAGAACCTCGAGCGTCCCGATCGCGACCTCGACCGCGCCGGTGGCCAGCCGTGGGTTCTCCGTGCCCGCCGGTCGGCGGCGCACCGCACCTTTAACGCGCACGACGTCCTCGTGACGCAGATGCTCGGCCTGCGCGAAACTCGGGTGCTCCGGGTCGAAGACGACTTGGGTAACGCCTTCGTGATCCCGGAGGTCGACGAAAATCAAGCCGCCGTGATCGCGGCGTCGGTTTACCCAGCCATTAAGCTCGACCGCCGCGCCGGCGTTTTCCGCGCGCAGCGCGCCGCATGAAACCCTATCGCTCACAACGAGCTTCCTTTATCCCCGAAACGTAATAGTATTGCAGCACGAGCTCACGCGCGAGCGCAGAGCGCTCGGCAATCCGATCGATATATCCCAAGAGATGCGGCAAGCGCGAGAGCAGCGAGTGCGCGCCCAGCGAAAGCGGCGTCATGCCGAGCTTAAGCATGACCTCAAAGTGCGGATGCTTGCGATAAAAGCGCGCCGTCGACCGTCCGGCGAGCCGCATTTTCTCTTTTTGATCGCCGTAGGCGACGGCCTGGCAATGATAGTTTATCGCAGCCGGCTCGTAGAGCATCTCGACGCCGCTCCGTTGTAAGCGGTAGCCGAGCTCCAAGTCCTCGTGCCCGTATCCGGTAAAGCTTTCGTCGAAACATCCGGCGCGCAACAGGTCTGCGCGCCGTACCGATGCGTTGCCGGTGAGAAAGTAGAGCCACGATAGCTTTTTTCGCGAGGCCGGATGCAGATGCCCGCGCGCTTGCGGATGATCGCGTTTGAAGACGTAATCGGCGAGGTCCTTCACCTGCACTTCCAATCCAACGACCGCGATCCCGGTTCGCTCGCGCTGGCGGCGCACGTGCGTCGAAAGCAGGTTCGGCGAAGCGAGAATATCGGCGTCGTTGAAGAGCACGATTTCCCCGCGCGCTGCCATGATGCCGGCGTTGCGCGCTGCGGCTCGACCACCGTACGCACCGGGCAGGTGGCGCACGCCGGGATGCTTGGTTTGGAGCTGCGCGAGATATCGCGCCGTGCCGTCGCTAGAGTTTGAATCGCAGACCAGCAACTCGTACTCGGAAGGTTGGAGGTCTTGCGCGAGCAGCGTCGGCAGCACGTGCACCAGCGTGTCGAGACGGTTGTAGGTAGGAATTACCACCGACAGCCCGATCATTTAGGATGCCATCAATCGCGCAACGCCGTCGACGATTTCGTCGCAAAACCGCGGGATCGAGACGGCGTCGGCGCGCGCAGGCTTTCGCACGAGCACGTGCGGGACTCCGTACGGCGACCACTCCTGCGAATTGAGCCGAAAATACCGGTGTTCGAACGCGACCACCGTCGGCGTTCGGACAGCGCTCGCGACGTGCGTCGCACCGGTATCGACCGTTACCACGACTCGGCCGCGTTCGAAAACCGCCGCCCACTTGTGGAAGGGCAGGCTGCGAAGCAGCCGCGCAACGCTTTTGCTGCCTTCGAAGGCAGGCGCCATCGGCTCGCAATCGCGTGCGCAAGTGATTACGACCGGCGCGAGCGCGCTCAGCCTTTCGACGATCGCCAGCGTCCCTTCCAACGTGCTGCCCGACGTGAACCACCTGCGAGCGAGATGGAGCACGATGGGGTCGCGCGGCAACTCTCCCACCGCCGTCCGGTCTTCGTTGGTAACGTCCAAGCGCAGCTCCCAGACGCGCCGGCGCGCCCCAGCCGAGGCGACCAGATCGAGCAGTTGCACGACTTCGTGGCGGACGATTCGTGCCGGATCGCGCTCGCAGAGCTCCGGATCGGCCTCCGAGATCATGGTGCGATTGAGGTAGAATCCCGCCGTGAGCCGCGCAAACCATCGCCGTTCGTACGTGTATCCCACGCGTAAGGGGGCGCGCGTTGCCCCGATAAGTTTGAGATCGACGGCGCGGGGTGCGAGCGCGACCGCGACGTCGTAGCCACGAAGGCGCGAACCGAAGGCTCGCGGCCCAACGCCGTTGCGCAAGACGATAAGCTCGTCGACGTCGTCATTGCGTTCCATGACGACGCTGTTGTACTCGCTCGTCACGATCGCGAGGTGCGCCGACGGAAAGGAGGCACGAACGGTGGCGATCGCGGGCGTCGAGAGAACCAAATCGCCGATTCGGTCGGTGCGAGAGAGCAAAATTCTCACAAGTGGCGTTCCAGTTCCCCGAAGTAGGCTTCGTTCGCCAACGCCCGCGCCGTTCGCACCTCTGCGCGGTTTAGTTCGCGATCGCCTGTCAGGTTCGCCAGCCGGCGCGCAAAGCGCGCCTCGAAATGCAAAGCCCGCAGTACGGCATGGAAGCCTCGCTGCATCGGATTGATTCCCGTCGCAAGATAGGCACGCCAGTGGGGATGACGGCGCACGAGCTGCACGGCCGTGCGCGCCTGCGCTTGGGCCTGTGCGACCATCCTGTCCACGCTCGTCGCGCGAGGACGGGGTTTGAAATGATAGACCAAGGCGTTTGGGCAAAAGACGGCGCGAATGCCCGCAGCGCGCAAGCGCAATCCGACGTCGATATCCTCCCATCCGTACTCGGAAAACGATTCATCGAATCCGCCAATCGCGCGGATCGTCGCAAGTGGTACCGATACGTTCGTGGTCCAGAAGTAATTGC
>DATDIA010000070.1:0-9345 GCA_036521295.1 Candidatus Cybelea sp.
GTCGGCTCTGCGACCTGCGGCGCAGAAACGACGAACGCAAGAACCTCACCGCTTGCCAGCGGGACGCGTACGACATCGCCGATGCTTAACTCGAAAGAGCCGGCGTCGTACGTCAGCGGCAGGTCAAAGCGCGAAGAACGAATTGCCGGCAGCACGTCAACGACGCGCACGGAACTTCTCTGGCGGCTCCTGGAGGCGCGAGAGGACCGCGCGTACGCTTTGACCGGCGCACTCGATGCCGTACTCGACGTCGCCAATACGCCGCGGTAATACGAAGCGCATCCGCCCCGAACGCTTCTTCTTATCGCTGCTCATTGCCGCAAAGATGACTTCCGGCTCCACAGAGGTCTGCAGCGGCAAGCCTAGCAACGTCAACAGCGTCAGAACGCGCAGGTGTTCTGCTTTGCTGAAGCGGCCCGTACGCAACGCAAGCAATCCCGCCGCGCGCAAACCTACCGCGACCGCTGCACCGTGCGTCATGGAATAGTTGGAAGCACGTTCAATTGCGTGAGCAAAGGTGTGCCCGAGGTTGAGCAGTTCGCGCGGGCCGGTCTCTACGCGGTCGTCGGCAACCGTCATTGTCTTGACCTTGATCGCCCATTCGATAACGCTGATCCACGGCCACCGGGCAAAAGGATGCGGCGCGAGCTCTTCGAGCGCGGCAAAGAAGTCACCGCCTTCGATGATGGCCGCTTTAACGATCTCCGCAAGGCCTTCTGCTACCGCACGTTTGGGCAGCGTACGTAACGCTCGAACGTCGCAGAAGACGCCGAGCGGATCGCGAAAGCAGCCCGCAAGGTTTTTGCCGCCACGCAGGTCTACGCCGGTTTTACCGCCGATCGCCGCGTCAACCATCGCGACCAGAGAAGTCGCTACGTGAACGTAGGGAACGCCGCGCATGTAAGTCGCGCACGCGAAACCGAAGAGGTCGCTTGCGATGCCTCCGCCCACTCCCAGCACGATGCTCGAGCGCTCCACGCCCCCGCGCAGCATCGCGTCGAGCACCCGCTCGACCGTAGAAAGGCGTTTTCGCGTTTCGCCCAGCGCGAAAGAGAGCACGGGGGAGCCCCCAACGGCGGCCGCCACGTCATTGGCAAAGACGCGTACGTGCCGATTGGCGTCGCAGAGCAAGATGGTCGGCCGGCCGCGCTTACGCGCAAATGTTGCTAGCTCGCTACGGAGGTCTTCGCCCACGACGACCGGATAACCGAGATCGTCATTGAGCGACGGCTCCACTAGGATGCGACGCGACCGGTGTCGAGCTTCCGTTGGCGCAGCCAGCCGACGAGTTCGTCGACGACCTCCGCGTCACTGCGGTGCGTCGCATCGATCACGTGATCGACACTCTCGTAATCGGGCATCCGCGCCGCATAGAGCTCGTTAATTCTTTCGAGCGTCGGATTCGAGCCGAGCAACGGCCGTATGGTCCGGCTTCGCCGTGCTCGAGCGAGTATTTCTTCCGGCGACACCCTGATGAAGACGCGGTACGCTCGATCGTTGAGGGCTCGCCGATTCTCGGCTACGGTAAGCGCGCCGCCTCCAAGGGACAGCACGCTCGGCTCGACGCTTTGAAGCGCGTCGTCGATCGCCACTCGTTCGTAACCGCGAAACGCCATCTCGCCCTCGTTTGCGAAGATCGCCGCAATCGCCCCGTGCGCTCGGGCGATGAGCGCATCGGTATCAAAGAAAGCCCAGCCGAGCTTGCGCGCGAGCTTTCGGCCAATCGTCGATTTGCCGGATGCCATGAACCCCACAAGCGCCACGTGCCGCTTCATCGAGCAAAGAGTCGCGTCGCCGCCTCGCGACTGCGTTGAAGGTTGTCGAGCGTTTCCTCCATTGAATCGCCGCCGTATTTCTCCAAAAGCGGCTCCATGAGTGCGAGCCGGACCATCGCTTCGCCGACGATCGCCGCCGCCGGGACGACGCAGACGTCGCTGCGAACGATTGTTGCAGGCGCATCGGTGCCCTGATGGAGGTTGACCGACGGCAACGCCTTCATCAGCGTAGGGATCGGCTTCACGGAAACACGCACGACGATCGGCTCGCCGTTGCTCATCCCGCCTTCGATGCCGCCGGCGCGATTGGTATTGCGCACGACGCGCTCGCCGGCTAACGCAAAGACGTCGTGCGCCTTCGACCCCGGCGTCGCGGCAATCTCCGCGCCAAGCCCGATCTCTACGGCTCGTACGGTCTGCATGCCCATGACCGCTCCAGCAAGGATGCCGTCGAGCCGCTGGTCCGGTTGGCGATTACTCCCGATTCCAACGGGCATGCCATCGATGCGTACGACGAAGCGTCCGCCTAGGGTGTCCCCCGCCTTCTTCGCGGCATCGATTGCCCCGATCATTTCCGCGGCAGCCTCCCGATTTGGGCAGCGCACGTCACTGCTTTCGACCTCGCCCTGGTCCCACTCATCGAGAGGTGGCGCCTCGACCTCGCCGATTCGCGCGACGTAGCTGCGCGTTTGTATGCCGAGCGCCGCAAGAAACTGAGCGCAGATGGCGCCCAGGCAAACGCGCATCGCCGTCTCCCGCGCACTCGCGCGTTCGAGCACGTTGCGCAAATCCCGTTGACGATATTTCAGTGCGCCGGCGTAATCTGCGTGGCCCGGTCGCGGGTTCGTCAGGGGGTTACCGGCACCGGCAATCGGATCCATCAACGCTCGTACCTTCGGCGTGAGGTAGTCACGGTTGCGCACGACCGCCGCAATTGGCGACCCCAGCGTCTCACTACCGCGCACTCCAGCCAGAAACTCGATCTCGTCCCGTTCGATCTTCATGCGCGCGCTGCGACCGTGGCCGCCCTGACGTCGCGCGAGGGTTTCGTTAATCCCTTCGACGTCCAGGCGCAGATGTGCCGGAATGCCGTCGAGGATACCGATGAGCGCGGGCCCATGCGATTCACCGGCGGTAAGGTACCGAAACATCACAACTGGCTTCGGCGCCGCGCGTCGCGCCTACTTCACTCGAGCTTTTCAAGCGGTCGATGGCGGCGCGATGCAACCGCGTCACGTGTCGACGCGAATATCCGAGTCGTGCCGCCAGCTCGACGACCGTTGCGCCGTCCAGATGGATGGAAACGACGATCTGTCGCTCGAGCGGAGAGAGGGACTGCAGCAACCGGTCTACCGTCAACCGGTCGAGCATTTCTTCGATTCCGGAGGATGGGACGCAGGGCTCGAAACCGCTCGGCAACTCGAAGGAGAGCACGTGGCTGCGAGCGCGATAGGTGTGTATTTCACGTACTTGAGCCGGCGTCGCAGCAAGGCAGTGAACGATCTCGTTTTCCAACGGTTCCCGCCCCAGCAGCGACCAGAGCTCGCGCTCGGCCGCGGCCCAACGCCGTTCCAGATCGCGCACAGCCCGCGGGGCTCGCAAGAATCGTTCGCTATCCCGTACGTGGTGCATCAACTCCCCGATAATGAGAAGCCATGCATAAGCCTCGAACGGCGCGGTCTGCATCGGATCGTAACGATCGATTGCTTTGAGCAAGCCGATTGCACCGACTTGTTCGAGGTCCGCTCGATCGAGACCGCGGCGCATGAATCGGCGCGCCGCTCGCCGACAGAGATACCAGTATTCCGCAACGTAACGCTCGCGCTTAAGGAGCCGGCACAACGACGTTGCACGGTAGCGAAGAGCCACACCCAACCTCTTCTTATCACACCCACGGCAGCGGCGCGAACGCCGCATCCGTTGCTAATCGTTATATACCACGCACTTCGAAAGTGCAATACCCGGCAGGAGTCGCTGCGACGCGACGACTATTTTGCGACATGAAAGCGGCGCGTGGCGTACTGCTCGTGGCGCTCGCGCTTCTTGGGATCGCAGCTTTGCGCGATTTCGCACGCCTGGGGGAGGCGTTCCCTTGGCGACAGCTTTACGACTTCCCGGATTTCTACTGCGCCGGCTCAGCGCTCGACCGAAGCGCCGATCCGTACCGTTACGAGCCGCTCCATCGCTGCGAGCATGCCGTTAACGTAGGTCCCGCCTATCGCAAAGATCCACGGCGAGTCGTTCCCGCGCCGCTGCCGCCGTACGACTTTCCGCCGTTGATGCTCGCGGCGCGGCTGAGTTTTCCGATCGCCCGCACCGTCGGCGCACTGGCCATCGTGGCAGCTCTCCTAGCGGCGACGTTAGGGCTCGCGCTGGTGGCAGTACCACTCGATGTCGCCGCGCTCGCGCTCGCGTTGCCTGCCGGGTACGTCTTACTCAATGCCGGACAAGTCGTTCCGTTTGCGCTCGTCGCGCTGATCTTTTGCGGCGTCGCGCTCGCGCGCCGGCGCGATAACCTCGCCGGCATCTTTGCTGCACTTAGTCTTATCGAACCGCATCTGGGTCTCCCGGTCTGTGCGGCGGTGCTCTGCTGGGTTTCCCGCGCACGATTGAGCCTTCTCGCAACAGCTCTTGTGCTCGCCGGCGTCGGCGCGGCAACGGTTGGCCTTTTAGGCACCGCCGAGTACGTCGCGCGCGTTCTTCCCGCCCAGGCCGCCGCGGAAACCGCTTATGTATATCAGTACAGCCTCACGTATCTTCTTCGAACGGCCGGCGTGCCGCCGGGACCGGCGCTCATCGCCGGCGACGTTTCCTATGCGGCGATGCTCGGTTTGGGAGTTTGGCTAGGCCGGCGCGTCGCGCAAACACTTGGTCACCGCGAACTCATCGCGTATCTCCCGGGCGCGTGTAGCCTGATCGGCGGTCCCTACGTTCATATGGTCGATCTCTCGTTTGCGATACCCGCCACACTCGTGCTGACGGGCACGCTTCAAGGCCGACCGAGAAACGTCGCCGTCGTGGCCCTCTGCCTGCTCGCCGTTCCGTGGATCTTAGTATGGATCACGAAGAAACTCTTTCTCGCGACGGTCTTCGTCGTGGCGGTCTTGTTACTGCGCCTCCGCACGGAGCGCGCCGTTACGGTCGGGACGTTGGCTTCGATCGCCACGAGCATCTATGCGCTCGAGCTCGCACCCCCGGCCGCACTCGTAGCGACGACCGTCGGGAGCTTCGCTGCGAACGATTTAGCGCAGCAAGCGTGGCACGCATACGTCACACAGCTTGGGAGCGGGAGCGTCACTTGGCTCCTGGTTAAAGTTCCGACCTGGGCAGCGCTGATTGCGATGCTCGCAGCTTCTTTGGCTGCTTTACGCGCGAAGCGGGTGCCCGTTCTCCAGTGAGTTCCCGCAAGCGCCGGCAACTCGTTGTCGCCGCCGTTCTGGCCGCTCTAGCCGTTGCGGCACTGCGCGATCTGAGCCGTTTGGGAGCGGGCGCGCCGTGGCGAACCATGGACGACTTCCCAGATTTTTATTGCGCCGGCTGGGCCTTGGATCGGGGAGCCAATCCCTACACCTACGAGCCGCTCCATACGTGCGAACGTCGTGTAAATGTCGGAGACACGTTCCGCGGCCAACTCTTTGCGCACAATCCCTGGGTGGCGTTTCCAGCGCCGTTGCCCGCCTACGATTTCTTCCCGTTCATGGCGCTGGGTCGGCTCTCGCTCGACAAAGCACGCGTCATCGATGCAGCCGCGATCGTGGCGTCGATCGCTTTGACGGCATTGGCACTCGCGGGCTTGGGCATCCCACTCGACGTGAGCGTCGCAGCTTTGTTGCTCTCCACCGGTTTCGTCGAGCTTAACACCGGTCAAGTCATTCCATTTGCGTTGCTCGCACTGGTTCTTTGTGGGTTACTCCTCGAACGGGGCAACGACCGACTCGCCGGAATTTTCGCGGTAGTGACGTCGATCGAGCCCATCGTCGGGGTTCCGGTGATCGCGGCAACGCTCTGCTTCGTGCCCCGTGCGCGTTGGACGGTAGTCTTGACGGGCGGCATTTTCGCGCTCCTGGCCCTAAGAGCTGTCGGAGGCCCCGTCCTCCTAGAGTACGCGGTGCGCGTCGTTCCGGCGCAGGCCGCTTCGGAGATTCATTTTCCATTTCAGTACAGCCTGACGTACGCGTTGGCGTATTTCGGCTTTTCGCCAGGCCTGGCGAGGCTCGCGGGCGCCCTCTCCTACCTGGCGCTTCTCGTAATCGGGTTGTTGCTGGCGCCGCGAGTGACGTCGGTAGCGGGAAGGCGCGAACTGCTCGTCTTTGTTCCCGCATTCTGCTGCGTTATCGGCGGAGCATATCTCCATCAGGAAGAGCTCTGCTTCGCGCTGCCGGCGCTTCTGGCGTTGGCGGTCAATCTACGCGGGCTTCCAAGAACCGTTTTCGCGATTGCTTTGTGTGTCTTGTCGGTCCCGTGGATCCTCGTCTGGGGCATGAAACAACTCTTCGCGGCCTCTATCTTCGTCTGCAGCTTCATTCTTCTGCGCTTACGCGTCACACGATGGCCTGCGCTCTGTGCGCTCTGCGCCATCGTTCTCGTGACCTACGCCTTCGAACTGCACCCGCCGTATCTTCCGGTGCCGGCGGCAAGCTCGCAAGCATATGCGTCCAACGACCTTGTCCAAAACGAGTGGCGCGACTACGCGCAAGGACGCAGCACCGGCAACGCACTCTGGTTAGCGATCAAATTCCCGACGTGGGCTGCGCTGCTTGCCGCGCTTGCAATGATGGTTCGCTGCAGCTTTCCACCTCGGCTCGCATCTGTATCCAGCCTCGAAAGTTTGCGTGAAACTCCACGTCGCCGGCCGGCGTCGCGACGTGCTCGAACGGGCTTAAGTGACGATCGGCTCTGAGACGCTCGCAGAGTTCGAGATCCTTTTCGATTTCGCGCCGGCCCTCGTGGGTTAAGTACGAAACCCGGGCACAACGCGCTGCCGAAACTCGCTTGCGAACCCCTAAATCCAGGCCGATCTCGTCGGAGTGCACCAGCGGTGTATGCCACCCTCCGAAGGCGATGCTTCCCGGATGGCTCGTCGCGATGGCATCGCGCATCCGAAGCGCGGCTTGCCGAATCTCGGGTTGCGCGTTGGGCGCGCAGCGCAGCTCGAAGAAATTCTCCCATTGCGTGGCGGTCACGATGACCGTGTGCCACAGAAACGGCTCGAGCAGCCGATTCAGCTCCTGCTTATGCACGTTGAGCTCAAGGAGCCGGCGCGCGTGCGCGACGGCGTCGTCGCGAGCCTGCAACCAAATGCACTTTGCGGCTTGCGCTTCGTCCGTGGAAAGAAGCTCGCTCGCCGACATGCCTGCTTTATTGCGGCCCCACTCCAACGGCAGGACGGGGTCGCGCTCTACGCGCTCGATCAGTTTTGATGTCGGAACGGCCCTCGAGCTCGCCGAATTGCGAGAGAGTTGACGATGCGTATTAAATTCCGCTAGAACGAAACGCGGGAACGTGACCTCGAGCGTCGTCAGCCGGACCCCGGTCGTGCTGACGGAGTCCAGCAGGACGCGTGCGCTGTACGCCACGAGGAGTCCGCGAAACTCCTACCCCCGATAGCGTAAGAAGGCCGGAACGTCGATGTCATCCATCGTAACGGGAGCGACCGATTCGAGCCTGCCCGTGTCGAAGGCATATCCGCCCTGCGGCCCGCGATACCCGCGGCGCGAACCAAACCCGGCCGCCAGCACGGTAACGCGTACCTGCCCCGACATCGCCGGATCGATCGACGCACCGAAGATGATTTGCGCTTCGGAGTCGACGGCTCGGCTGATCATCTCGGCCGCCTCGTTCACCTCGTACATCGCCATATCCGGACCACCCGTAATGTTGAAGATCACGCCGTGCGCGCCCTCGACGGTTGTTTCCAGCAGTGGCGATGCGATCGCCTTTTGCGCGGCGTCCGCGGCACGGTGCTCTCCACTCCCTTCACCGATGCCCATCATCGCCGATCCTGCATCCGTCATGATCGTCTTAACGTCGGCAAAATCCAAATTGATCAAGCCGGGTTGCGTGATGAGATCGCTGATGCCGGCGATCCCTTGCCGCAATATGTCGTCGGCGTACGAGAACGCTTCGTTGAGCGGTGTCTTCTTCTCGATTACCTGCAAGATGCGTTCGTTTGGAATCGTGATCAGCGTGTCGACCTTGGCTTCGAGCTCGGCGATTCCATTCTCGGCGATCTGCATGCGTTTCTTTCCCTCGAACGCAAAGGGCTTCGTGACGACGGCGATCGTCAGGGCGCCCGACTCGCGCGCGAGCTCGGCAATCACGGGCGAGGCACCGGTTCCGGTTCCTCCGCCCATTCCGGCAGTCAGAAATACGAGATCGGCTCCCTCCAGAATCAGCGACAGATCTTCCTTCGACGCTTCCGCGGCCTCGCGACCAAGCGTCGGATTCGCGCCGGCGCCCAACCCACGCGTTTCACTGCCTCCGATGTGAACGCGGTTCTCTGTCAATGCGCCCCGCAGCGCCTGCACGTCGGAGTTGACCGCGAAGAAGTCGACTCCGCTTAAACCTGCTGCGATCATCCGATTGACGGCATTGCAGCCGCCGCCGCCGACACCGACCACTTTAATCGCCGCGGTGTGCTCGGGTTCCGATGTGGAGCGTCGTCCATCAGCCATTCTTCGGGTCCTTCCTTAAAAACGAAAAGTGTACGGTTATGTCCAAAGGTCCGCCAGCCAACGCTGGGCTTTTGCGAAGAGTGCGTTACCGCGTCGCCCGACGCGCGATGCAGCGTCCCGCTCACCATTAGCACCGAAGAGAACCAACCCGATTGCGGTAGCGTACTGCGGCGCCGCCATGGCATCGGTCAAGCCACCGAGCGTGGTAGGCGCCCCGATTCGAACGGGCAATCCAAAAACCTCCTCGGCTATCCGCTCTATGCCGGGAAGCTGCGCCCCGCCCCCCGTGAGCACGATCTCGCCGAGCACTAAATCCCGTGGCACGTTCTCGACGATCTTTTGCTTTGCCATACGTAGCGTTTCGAGCACGCGGGGAACGACGATTTGGCGCAGTTCTGCCGTCGAATGCTCGCGCGTCGCGCGCCCGTCCAGCGTCCGGACGTCGAACCGCATCTCATTTTCGCTCGCGCCGAGCCGCTTCTTGACCTCTTCTGCTTCCGCAAGCGTCGTCTTGAGGCCGAGCGAAATATCGCTCGTCAGGACATTCCCGCCGATGGGAATCGTTGCCGTGTAAATCGCGCTGCCCAGCGAATAGACGGCGATGTCGGTCGTCCCGCCCCCGATATCGAGCAAGACCACCCCCACCTGTTTCTCTTCGCTCAAAAGCGTCGCCGCCGAGCTGGCCAGAGGCTCGAAGACAACCCCCAACGCCTCCAAGCCGGCTCGCTGAACGCATTTGAGCACGTTCGTAATGAAGCTCGTGCTGCCGGTAATGATGTGAGTGTCGACCTCGAGGCGCCCACCGGCCATTCCGATTGGATCGTTGACACCTTCTTGCCCATCCACCGTAAAGTAGCGTGGGAGCGCGTGGATGATCTGACGGTCGCTGGGGAGGT
>DATDIA010000071.1:0-3454 GCA_036521295.1 Candidatus Cybelea sp.
GAGCAGTTCGGTACCGCTCACGTCGCCGGCCTTCGTTTCTTCCATGGCGTCGACGACCACGGCGTGGTCTGAGATGCAGCCTGCCTGCGCGAGAAGCTCGTCGGCCTCTTCGCGGGGGCCGGCGAAGATCAACATCTCACAGACGGACGCTTCGTTGTACGGGGTATCGGCAACGGCGCCGGCCCGGTCGGCGGCCGCCTGAGCCGACTTCATGCCTTCAGCGTCGCCGAAGCAAACATGGTACCCAGCGTCGACCAGCAGCCGCCCGATGCCGACCGCGCGAGGGGTTGAGCCAAAAACACCAATCTTCATGACACCCTTTTACCCAACGAGCGGGGCAACCGCACACGTGGCGTCCCCAAGCCTCGGCCGCCGGACGCGCCAATATTTTTACTTAATGCAACAATTCCCCATCTGCTTTCATAATGCAAGGAAGCGCCATCTTCGTGTACGTAAAAGCTCAAATATGCAGGCATTACGCGTGACATTCGCCGCGGCGGCGATCGCCGCAATCACCTGCCCCGCGGCCGCGGCCTATCCGACCACGCTGACTTTGAAACTGTACGCGCAGAACCGGCCTGGTGAAACCGGAACCGTTACGTTCGAGCAGGTACCCGGCGGCGTACGGGTAGTCATCAAAATGGCGGGCGGCGGAAATGGCAGACAGCCCGTCCACATTCACGAGGGCACCTGCGGCAATCTAAACCCGCTGCCTAAGTATTCCCTAGGCGACATCGTCCACGGGAGCGATACGACGACGATATCGGGGATCACGATCGGTGAACTGCTCAAGGGCAAGTACGCCATCGACGTCCACTTCAGCAGCGCTGACATCAGGAGGTATGCCGCGTGCGCCGACATCGCACTGCGCAACACGCAACAGAGTTGATCCACTAGTTGCGATTGGTCGCAAGCGCGACGGTGCACCTCGTCAAAGCCCTAACGCCGGCGTAACGCTCGAGTGGAGCTGCGTCCCTAACTCTTGATTAGGTCTTCGATCCTGACAGGTACGTCTGCGAACCTGGCGAGCCGCTGCGCGTGATTTCGCGCAGCCGTTCTTGCATTGCCTTGCTGGGGATTTTGACTCGGTCGGCGAGTCGTAGAAATGCGAGAACTTTGACATGCCACCACGTCATATCGATCTCAAACCAGCGCAGCCCGTGCCGCGCCGAGAACGGAAAAGCGTGGTGGTTGTTATGCCAGCCCTCCCCCCACGAAATAAGAGCGACCCACCAACAATTGGTCGATTGGTCCGCGGTCTCGTACGTGCGATAGCCAAGCATATGGGACGCGCTGTTCACGAGCCAGGTCGACTGATAGCTCACGGCCAGCCGGGCGAAAATGCCCCAAACCACCCACGACCATCCCCCGAGCGCGAAGAGTCCCACGCCGAGCGCGATCTGAAGCGGAATGTTCAGGTACTGCATTGCCCGATAGAATGGCTCGGCGTAGAGGTCCGGCGCGAAGTGCCGCATTTCTTCGTCCGACGGCAGCGCGATGTTGTTCCGGTAGATCCAGTCTACATGCGCCCATCTGAAACCGAGATGAATGTTGTGTGGGTCGCCCTCGCGATCTGCGTGCGCGTGATGCTTACGGTGCACGGCCACCCATCGGATCGGATCGCCTTGCAGTGCGAGCGTTCCAAAAATCGCGAAAAGATATTCGAACGGCTTTAGAAGGCGGAGGCCACGATGCGTAAGCAGACGATGAAAGCACAGCGAAATCCCGAGAGCCACCGTCGCATAGGATACGACCGCCGCGGCGGCCAGAGCCGACCAAGTGAAGAAGCCCGGCCAGAAGGCCGCGAGCGCCCCGAGATGTATGCCGAGGAGTCCCAAGCCTTTGACGCGGCTATAAATCTCATTCATACATTAGCCACGAAACAGCAAGCTTAGGCACGGTGCCGGCTTCTCCCTGTTTATCCCGAGCATCGCTTACGCGCTAAGCGTTCCCGATAGGCGCGACGGTCGTGCTCCTCTCTCCGAGGACGGCAGTTGCAATGGGTCGTAGGACTGTATACTCGCTCCATGGACGCGGACGTTATTGTGATCGGCGCCGGAGCCGCGGGCTTGGGGGCCGCGCGCAAGCTCGCGGGCCGCTCGATCCGCGTCGTGTTGCTGGAGGCGCGCGAGCGCGTTGCCGGCCGGGTGTGGTCTCGCCGGATTGCGTCGATGCCGACGTTTGCCGAGCTCGGTGCAGAGTTTGTCCATGGTCGAGCCGAGCAAACGATGGCGTTAATCCGCGAGGTGGGAATGGAGACCGCCGCGGCAGACGGCGAGCGCTGGATCCGCAAGAACGGCGATTTGCGGATCGCAAACAACGACTTTACCTCTGCTGCCGCAATCTTCAAGGGGGCTGCCGCGCTCAGTCGCGACGAGAGCGTCGATCGCTTCCTGCGCCGTTTTGACGGCAACGGAACGATGCGCGAAACGGTTGAAATGGCGCGCACTTTCGTGGAGGGCTTCGATGCAGCCGATCCGGCGATTGCCAGCGCGCGGGCGATCGCCCAAGAGTGGGGGTCGGGCGTCGATACCACGAGCGCGCGTCCGATCGGCACCTACCAGCCCATTTTCCAGCATTTACAGAGGGTTTGCGATGCCATGGGCGTTGCGATGTGCTTGTCGACGGTCGTGCGTCGAATTTCGTGGCACCGTGATGGCGTGGAGGTTAGCGCGACGAACGATCGCGGTGAGTCGCGGACGATCGAATCGCGAGCCGCCATCATAACGCTTCCGGTCGGAGTTTTGCGCCATGGGGGCGACGAGACGGTCGTCGAGTTCGATCCCGACCTTCCTTTGGACAAGCGCAAGGCGCTTGGGAGCATTGAGATGGGCCATGTGGTAAAAGTGGCGCTGTGGTTCCGCGCACCCTTTTGGGAGCGAGTCCGTAACGGGCGCTATTATAACGCTGCGTTTTTTCGCGGCAAAGGGCAGCCGTTCGCGACATATTGGACGCAGCTACCGGAACGCAGTCGATTGATCGTTGCGTGGGTTGGGGGTCCAAAAGCGCGCGCGCTCGGCGGCGTCGCCGAGACGCACCTCATCGAACAGGCAGTAAACGGTTTCGGGTCGTTGCTTGGAGCACCGGAAGGCGCGCGTCAAGAATTCGAGGCCGGCGCCGTGCACGATTGGGATCGTGACCCGTTTGCGCGGGGAGCCTACAGCTATGTTGCCGTCGGAGGTGCGGACGCTCGCGTAACGCTCGCTGCGCCCGTCGACGACACGCTGTTCTTCGCCGGCGAGGCGACGTCAAACGACGGCCAAGGGGGCACCGTGAATGGCGCGCTCGAAACCGGCGAGCGCGCGGCCGCGCAAGTTGCAAACGCTTTCGGCGTGCGACGGGATTGAAGGGATGCCGGAAACCGCGTCATCATTGCTCACTGCCTGGTCGAGCTTCTACGTGATGACCGGGTCTTCGGCTGCGGCCCTGATTGGATTGATGTTCATCGTGATCA
>DATDIA010000072.1:0-3990 GCA_036521295.1 Candidatus Cybelea sp.
GCTGCCCAGCGAATAGACGGCGATGTCGGTCGTCCCGCCCCCGATATCGAGCAAGACTACCCCGACCTGTTTCTCCTCGCTCAAAAGCGTCGCCGCCGAACTGGCCAGGGGCTCGAAGACCACCCCCAACGCCTCCAAGCCGGCTCGTTGAACGCATTTGAGCACGTTCGTAATGAAGCTCGTGCTGCCGGTTAGGATGTGAGTGTCGACTTCGAGGCGCCCACCGGCCATTCCAATTGGATCGTTGACGCCTTCTTGCCCATCCACCGTAAAGTAGCGTGGGAGCGCGTGGATGATCTGACGGTCGCTGGGGAGGTTAATGATCTTGCTCGCGTCGATCACTCGACGAACGTCACCGCTGGTAACTTCGCGGTCGTCGCCCGAGACGGATACCACCGCGCGATTGTTCGTGCTTCGGATGTGTTCGCCGGTAATTCCAACGAATACGTCGCTGAAATGGATCCCGGCCATGCGCTCGGCTTTTTCAGTGCACGCCTCGATCGATTTGATCGTCTCGTCTAAGTCGACCACGACGCCCTTACGCATTCCCAGTGATGGCGCTTCCCCGACTCCGACGATCTCGAGTCCGGCGGACCCATTAACGGCAACGACCGCACACGTTTTGGTCGTTCCGATATCGAGCCCGCATACGGTCTCGTGCTTCATGCGCTCCGTCACACCTGTCCTAAGTCCGCCGCTCGGCCCCAATATATTGTGGCCAAGCTGCCAGAATCCTACTACACCTGGCAGACGCCGACAAGATTCGCAAGCCTTAGCGAGTGCTCCGTCATCTCCTTGAGGAGAACCCGCCAAACGGGTGGAGAAGTTGGGAAAAGTCCGCTGCCTTGTGGAACCGCAGCGGCGGTTGAGTTATGATGCAGCCTTAATCGCACTTCTGCCGACTGAGGGAGTCTGACGCCGTGAGCCGCATTTGCTTACTCTTCGCGCTCTGCATCGTCATGCTGCCGATGGCAGCCCGCGGTGCAACCGTCGCCTCGACGAGTATTCCTGATGGCACCTATACGGTTAAGGTCGTCAAGGTGATCGACGCTAAGCACGTCGACGTCGTGCTGGACAATGGTCAGGAGGCCACGCTGCCGGCTGGCCGTGCGTACGTCACTTTCTCTAAGGTGCAGCCGAACGACCAGCTCAAACTTTCGCTGATCAGCGGGAGCGTGATGGTCTTCTTGGACTTGACGACCCACTGAGCTCGGCTTCTGAGTTACCGGTAAACGACGACGGGAGCCGCGGGAGCCCGTAAGTCGATCGCCGCGACTCGTCGTTGGCCGCCGACCACCTGCGAAAGAATCGCATCGGCAAGCGTCAGCTTCGGGCCGAGATCATTATCGGCGCCGAGAAGCAAACGCAGCCCTCCGCGTAGCGTGACGACCAGGCCTCCAAAGCGGTCGAAGCCAAGCTCGCGCGGATCGATCCGCCGACCAGCGATTGCCACGTAGCAATCGCCCAACTCGATCGCGTGGCGCGCCCGTACGTACTCTCCGGGCAAAAAATTCAATCCGGGTTCGACGTCAAGTGTCGGGAGCAGATCGGTGCCGGTTGCCGGCTCGAGTACGCGCAGGCTGCGATCGACGACCGCAGCAGACGCACCGCTGCGCAGAACCGCGAACGGCGCGCGCTCGACGACGACGATTCGAATCGATGCGGGTAAGGCTCGATGAACGTCGGTCGTTTCGATATAAGGAATCGCTTCGATCCGACGTGCCATCGCACCGGTATTTTGAAACCAGATGCTGACGTTTGGTGCTACGGCGGCGGCGGCGAGGATTTCGCTCCGAGTTACCCGTTGGTTCCCGCTAACGGCGATCCGATCGGGATAGAAGCCGGGCCACGTCGCCGCCACGGCAAGCAGGATGAGCACGGCCACGGTCCCGATCGCAATCGGCATCCAAAACCTTCGAATGCGCGCGACGCGAGACCGTCGGCGCCGGCGTGCCTTCATCGGCACGCGAGCACGTATTTTTCGATTGCCTCGGCGACGCCGTCATGTGCGACGTCCGCAACTACCGCATCGGCTATTGCGCGCAGCTGCGGCGGTGACGATCCCATTGCAACGGCGAAGCCCGCGGCCTCGAGCAGCGGCGCGTCGTTCCAGGAGTCGCCGATCGCCATCGTCCTATCCATGTCGACACCCAACCGGGCGGCGACGAATCTCAGGGCCGTACCCTTATCTGTCCTCGGATCGAACACTTCCACGAACTCCGGTAGGCTGCGCGTCACGTTTGCGCGCCCCGCAAAAATCTCTCCGAGCTTCTCGGCATAACGCTGCGCGACTGGTTCGTCGGCAATGACGAGTCCCTTCGTCGCCGGGCTGTACGCGAAAGCTTCCCTCAAAGAAGGCACGACCACGGGTTGCGTCATCGAGAGCGAGGCATAAAGTTCGGAGAACCGGTCGCGCGCTTCGCAGTAGTATTCGTCGTTGCGATAGAGCTGCAAGTGCATGTGGTCGCGCTCGGTGATTGCAATAAGCTCGCGCACGAGCTCGTTTACGAGCGCGGTGTGCGCCAGCACCTCGTCGGTCTCGGGATCGACGACGGCAGCGCCTTGATAACAGATCAGCGGGGCGTTAAAGCCCAGCTCGCGCGCGAACGGCAGCGTAGCACGATACATCCTCCCGGTGACCAGACAGCCTGCCGTTCCAGCTTTGCTCATCCGTTCGACGGCGTCGAGCACGCCTTTCGAAATCACCAGATCGCGCCCCACCAGCGTGCCGTCCACATCGAACGCCACCAGTTGCGGAGCCGTCAACTACCGCTCCTCAGGCGCGCGGTTTGAGCGAGATGCGGTAGTCCGTCGCGATCGGCCAGCGACGCAAGGGCTGCGGCATCGTGCACGACGCGGTCTTGCGTATTCTCGACGACGCTAAAGCTGCCGTCGGAAATCCGAACGACGTTCATCCGTAGGCGTCCAGGGCGCCCTCACGCACGCCCTGGGGATCGAAGATGCGCTCGAGCTCACCGCGCACGCGAGCGTCGCTTGCAATTGCGCGGGCGACGCGCTGCGAGCGTCCGCGCACGTGCATCACGACGGGTACCTCTCCGGGCCACTCATCGATCAGCCGCGCCAAGCGATCGATCTGATCGCGATGAGTTACATCGACGTGCCAGCCGCGCACCGCGCCGCCGAGCGACGCGACGGCAGGAGGCACGAAGCGCGACACTTCGTTCGCGGCGACGGAAAGCTCGATGCGCGGCTCGTCGCCCGGTGCCGCGCCGGGACGCTCGCGCAACCGCACACGCCCTTTGACGATAAGTATGGCATCGTTTGCGAAGAGATGCTGCGCTTGAGGATAGGTTTTCGAGAAAAGGACGACGTCGCAGAGCGCCGTGGTATCCTCGAGCTGCGCCACCAAAATCTGCTGGCCGGCTTTGGTGAGCGAGCGGCGCACGGCGGTAACGGTACCGGCAACGGTCACTGCTGCGTCGTCCTGAAGATTTCGCAACTCCTTGATCGGCATCGCGCCGCCGCGAGCGAGCAGTGGTGCGACTTCCGCAAGCGGATGACCGGAAACGAAGATGCCAAGAGTCTCACGTTCCCAGGAGAGCATCTCGCGCGTGGTGGGTGCCGCGACGCTGGGCAGCTTGGGTGCCAACGTAGGCGCGTGAGCACTCGTCTCACCAAAGAGCGAAACCTGGCCGAGCTCGGCATCGCGCGCCGTTCGCGCGGCAAGCTCGAGCGCCGTATCGAGCGCAGCCAGGTTTTGCGCTCGATTACCCGCGATGCCGTCGAGCGCTCCGCATTTGATCAGCGCTTCGAAGACGCGGCGATTGGCCTGCTTGGCGTCGACTCGCTTGGCGAGATCGAAAAGATCGGAAAAACGTCCGTCGCGAGCGCGCGTCTCAATGATATTGCGTACCGCCGCCTCGCCAACCCCTTTTACCGCTGCCAAGCCGAAGCGGATAGCATCGCCGACTACGGTAAAATCGACGAGCGATTCGTTGATGTCAGGCGGTAAGACCTCAATGCCGACCT
>DATDIA010000073.1:0-8150 GCA_036521295.1 Candidatus Cybelea sp.
CAGCCGGGCTGGAAATATAGCGAATGGGATCTGCGCGGCGTGCCGGTTCGGATTGAGATCGGCCCGCGCGACGTCGACGCGGAAACGGCCGTGCTGGCGCGGCGCGATCGTCACAAGCAAGAGCCGGGGCAGCGGCGTAGCGTCGCGCAGGCGCAGGTCCCGGAAGTGTTGCGAGAGCTGCTCGACGAGATTCAAGACTCGCTCTACGACCAGGCGAAGTCGTTTTTGGACGAGCACACCTTCGCGACGGTTGACCGCAGCGAATTCTTCGATCTCTGCAAGAGCCGTGCGGGTATGATCGATATCGTGTGGTGTGAACGGGCCGAGTGCGAGGCCCACGTAAAGGCTCTAACGACGGCAACGACGCGCCTCGTGCGAGACCTCGAGGAACGGAATTTGACCTGCGTGGCCTGCGGAGAGCCGGCGAAAGCCAGGGCATATTTTGCGCAATCTTACTAGGATCGTCCTTGGCGTCGCCGTTGCGATCGAAATCGTACGGAGCGCGGCCGTGGCCTACGCTCCGAGTGTCGCGCAGCTCGACGCGACGGCGCGCGCGGCCGGCAATCGCCGCGACGTTGCGCAGCGCATCGGCGCGTCGATCTTTTCGACTCGATGGCCGGCAGAGGTAAGCCAAATTTCGGCAAACTCACTCTCCGGGCACCTCATCGTCGGCATTCGCATGTTAGGGGTCAAGTTTCATCGACCGATGACCCGCGACGAGTTTGTATCTGAAGTCGTTGCGCTGGTGGAAACTAGTTTCGCGGCCGCTCCGGAGACGGAGGAGATCGATCTCTGGACGAGCGTCCCAATCGGCGTCGGGAAGGGAGCGGTGGTCAGCGGCGATCTGGCCAAGCCCACGTCGCGAACGGTGTTTAGTCTGAGCACGCGCCGAGGCGAAAGCGCCGAGTCGCTGCGGGCCCGGCTGGCGGGTCAGAGCGACGGCGTCTTTTGGGACGCACAATGGGCGCGTTCGGCCTTCCGAGAGCAGGCGTAATGTACGAGAAAACGACGCTTCCCAACGGCCTGCGGGTGCTGACCGAGACGATGCCGGCGGTGCGCTCGGCTACCGTCGGCATTTGGGCCGACGTCGGCTCGTCGGTCGAAAACCGCGAACGCCGCGGCATCTCTCATTTGGTCGAGCACATGCTCTTCAAGGGAACTCGGCGTCGAACCGCACGACAGATCGCCGAAACGATGGACGGCGTTGGCGGAAATCTCAACGCGTTTACCGATAAAGAAACGACGTGCTACTACGCGAAGATCATCGACCGGCACATTCCACTGGCTCTCGACGTGCTCGCCGACATGTTCCTCCACTCAGCGTTCGATCCGCAGGAGCTGGCCAAAGAACAGAAGGTCGTTCTCGAAGAGATCAAGATGTATGAGGACTCTCCCGACGACCTCATTCACGACGTCTTCTTGCAGACGATGTGGCGGGAATCGAGCCTGGGCGAGCCGACCATCGGATTTGCCGATACGGTCGTGCGCATCACGCCGGACGACCTACGCGCTCACATGCGTGCCCACTACGCGCCGAACTCGGTCGTCGTCGCAGCGGCGGGAAATGTCGAGCACGAACGCTTCGTCGAACTGGTCTGCGAGCAGTTTGCGGGTTTCGAGGGAGTTTGCGAGCTGCCCGAACCGGAGCGCCCCGCAGCGACGCCCGCCACGAAGGTGCGATATAAGGACAGCGAGCAGGCGTACGTGATCATGGGTGCTCGCGGTATCGACATCCGCGACGAACGCCGTTATGCGCTCTCGATACTCGACACGGTGCTCGGCGGAGGAATGTCGAGCCGGCTCTTTCAAGAGATACGCGAACAGCGGGGACTCGTCTACAGCGTCTACTCGTTTCAAGCCGCCTACCGCGCGGCGGGACTTTTCGGCGTCTACGCGGGAACTTCACCGAGCAACGTTCAGTCGTGCATCGACGTCGTCGTCGAGCAGTTTGCGCGCGTGCGCACCGCGTCGATCGACGAAACAGAGTTCCACCTCGCAAAAGAGCACATCAAGGGCAATCTCACGCTTTCGCTCGAATCGACGTCGGGCCGAATGATACGCCTCGGTCGCAACGAGTTGGCCTTGCGCCGCGAGGTAACCGCGGAGGAGATCGAGCATCGGATCGATGCCGTGACCGCGCAAGAGGTGCAGGAGCTCGCTCGCGACCTGCTCGTTGAAGAAAATCTCGGCTTGTGCATCATTGGTCCCGTCGATGAGGGTGCAATCGTGTGGGGCTCCCACGCTGCCTAGCGCCGGCATTGCCTGCATTGGCAAGCTACATGCCTCGTTCCGGTCGCTCGTCGCTCCGCATCCATGCTCCGCTCCTGCGGAACCTGCCCTGAGCGAAGTCGAAGGGCCGCGCTCGCGCCACCTGTTAAGGAAAGTCTTGACCTCCTGTCAATGGCGCTCGCGTCGGAGCCTTTCGCGAGGCATGTAGCTCGCCAGTGCAGACGAGCCTTGCTGTGGCGATCGCCCCACACGTGTGGTCTGGAAAATTGGTCGGCGCGATGGCCATTACGTTCATCGTTCAGGGCGTGACGATTGGAGCGTATGCGGCTCGGCTGGCGGGCGTACAAACGAAGCGGATTGCAACTTCGATCTCGCTCTTCAATTTGTTCGTGACGACCGGGCGGTTGGCAAATCTTTTTATGGCGTTTTTCGTGGGCCCGCTCGCGGACGAGGCGGGTAATGCCGCGGGGAGACTGACGGTCGATCCGATGGCCGTCGCTGCGTGGCAGCGTCTCTTCGAGACCCAACTGCGGCTAATCGTCTTCGCCGGCACGCTTGGGATGATCGCTTTCGCGCTGTTCTTGCCGATGTTCACCTATCTATTTCGCCGAGGCGTCCACTCGTTCGAGGCGCGCGGATCCGTCCCGCGCTCGCTGCTGCGGCTTTCCGCGCCGTCGGTGATCGGCGACGTGCTCGGCGCGGAGCGTTTGCCTCGACTGGCCGAGCTACGGGCATTCGACTGGCGGATCTTGCCCAAGCGTCTTTTGATTTTCAACACCGTCGTGATGTGCGTCTATGCGATCGGCGTGCAGGCCTCGTACCTTGCGTCGGTCCTCGACGCGGGCGTGGCCCGAACGGCCATTGGCCTCTCGGGCGTCATCAATGGGGTGGGAACCATTGCCTTTACGCTTTTCGTCGACCCTACGTCGTCGATGATTACCGATCAGGCAATACACGGCAAGCGCACCGTCGAGGAAGTTCGCTCGATGGTGTTCTACTTATCGCTGACGGCCATTATCGGGTCGCTGCTCTCGCAAGCGATTCTCTATCCGGCCGCAGTGATCATCGAGGTGGTTGCACGATTTGCGGGGCAAGTCCATTTTTAGGGTCGTCGCCGTGCTCTTCGGGGTCGCGCTCCTGTCGGGCTGCGCGGGGTCGGTCGAGCGTTGGATCGTGAAGACGCGCGTCCACCAAGGGGACGTCGCGCTTGCCCGCGGCAACGCTCGGGATGCGGAGCTATCGTACCGGCTTGCGCTGCGCGTCGATTCCAAAGACACGCGGGCGCGTGCGGGATTCGTTGAGGCTGCGGCCGATCTGGCTCAGCGCGAGTATACGAAGGGAAGTTTCGACGACGCATTGGCGACGGTGGACGATGGGCTCGCCGTCGATTCCCAGAGCGTACGGTTGGCCGCGCTCAAATCGACGATCGATCAGGCCAAGCTTCAGCGCGAGATCGTGCTTTCGAACTACCCTACCTACCGGGCCGCGGGACTCGAGATTCAGCGAGCCTATCAGCAGCTCAACCTGAACAACGCGCTCTTGCTACGAAACCTAAAGCGCTTTGGGTACACATTCGACGCGACCGAGCTGACCAGTGCCATCAAACGCAGTTATGAGCTCCAGCTCGAGCTGGCGCGGAATACAAATCGGCTCGTCCTCTACCGTCAGCTCGTCACCTCCGGAGTGCCCGAAGCTCCCACCCAATCCACGACCTTCGGCGCTAGTTCGCTGCTGCCGCTGCCGTAGAGAAACGGATCGATAAATGATCCCTTGGCTTGAATCGTTGTCGACGACCGTAGCGGGCATCGTAATCGTCGGCGGCTTCGTCGTTATAGCGCTTTTGATCGGATATCTCGTATCGAGGTTCACCTCCCGCGAGGTTCGCATGGCGCACAATGACCGCGCTGGATTCATTCTGGCGGTTATCGGCGTCGTCTATGCGGTGCTACTCGCATTCGTTGCGATAGGCGTCTGGGAGCGCTTCCAAGAGGCCGAAACGCGCACGTACGAAGAAGCGAGCGCGATTTCGACGGTCTATCGCGATGCCGGGTCGTTTCCGGGCGCAGTCAAGTTACGAGCGATGCTTCGCGCGTACGTGAACTCGATTATTTATGACGAATGGCCGCAAATGAAGGAGGGCGAAAGATCGCCGATTTCCAATGCCTTGCTCGAGGCGGCGGATCGTGATGTGAGAGCGCTGCCCGCGGATACGATTCGGCTTGGAGGCATTCAGACCCAGATGCTGGGGGCGATGGATACGGCGCTGATGGACCGCCAAACGCGTCTAACGATAGACTCCAGCGGCATCAACCACCTCATGTGGTTCGTGCTGATCGCCGGAGCGTTTATAACGGTAGCCTTTACGTATCTCTTCGGCTTCGATCAGACGCTCATGCAAGAGTTGATGATCGGTGGGTTGAGTCTTTTGATCGGTTTGGTGCTGTTCTTGGTCATCGCGCTGGATTATCCGTTCCGTGGCAGCATCTACGTACAGCCGGAGGCCTTCCGCGCTCTCATCGAAACCTTCAGCGCGATCGGCGGCTAGCGACGCTTCTAGGCATTCGTCGCGCGGCAAACCCCCGCCGCGTCGAGGAAGGCTCTCCCAGTTCCGGCACGCTCGGCGTTGCGAAATCCGCGCCAGAATCGCTCTGCCTGTGCGGAAACTTTGACGGGATCCGTTTCATAGACCGGCCACGCCGCAGCGGCGTCGCGCACCGGAAAGCGCTGCAGCCATGCGCAAAGCTCCAGATTATGTCTGAGGCGCCCATCTTCGATCGAAATGAAGTAGCGTGCCCCCTTGCGGATAGCGCTCTCTTCATCGAACGGCGTCCATAGTGCGGGGTCTTCCTCCCAGCCAAAACGGTCGATGTAGTACTGCACGTCGGGCCCGTAATGGCCGATGACGATCAGCGCGTCTTTGGGGAGCGTGCGGTCGAGATCGACAGCATTTCGATAGACGTCCTTGTTGTAGTCATAGTATGGTGCTATCGGCGTGCGGCTGCGCAGTAGCGTTGCTACCGCAACGATCGGAACGAGCGCCAGCAGTGCGTAGCGCGCGATCGGTGCGATGTCGGCGGTGCGCACGTACGTAACGAAACGCGCCGCCGCGCCCCCGATGACCAGGGCGCAAAGCGGCAGCAACGGGTACATATAATAGTCAACGCGTTCGACCGTGACAACGACGTAGACGTAGGCCAGGCCGCCGGCGAGCCATGCCCAAAGCAACGTTCTGCTTCGCGACGGCACCCATGGCAACGCGACGAAGCACGCGATCGTCAGCGCAAACGCGATGTTACCCATGAGCGTATCGCGGAACAGCCCTAAGACCACGTGAAGCTGTCCGGCTTTAGCTTTGAACCCTTGCGCCGTCGTCAGAGCGTCGCGCAATGCGGGGAGGACGTGCAATCGTGTAATGCCGCTGGCCCAGTGCCATTCCGCGTGCGAGTCGAGACGCCGATCGTAGAGGGCCAGAACGAGCAGCGGAAGTGCAAGGAGGACTGCGGCGAACAGCGGCCGCATCGGACGGGCGGCGCGTTTGCGCTCTGCAAGAAGTCCGAGCAGCGGCACGACGGCGAATGTCGCCACCGGCTTCGCGAGATAGGCAAGCGTGAGGAGCGCGGTGCTTGCCGTTGGACCCCTCAGGGGGAAGGCTTCGTCCTCGGCGAGATAGCGAGTTACGGCATAAAGCGCCGCGGTCAAGAAGAAGACCATGGCGCAGTCCGGCATGAACGTCCGGCCGTAATAAACGCTTCCGGGGAAGACCGCGTAGAAGAACGCGGCGACGACCCCTGCTACATCGCTGCGGAAAAGCCAGCGAGCGAAATAGGCGAGCGTGACGACGGTCGCGAGGCTGAATGCCACGGTGAGGATGCGGCCGAATATCTCATGGACACCGAAGATCTTGTAGAGCGACGCGGCCAGGAAGGGCACGATCTGGAGTTCCAGCTCGACGTAATTTGGTGGCGGCCCGTTGTAGAGCGTCTGGGGATACATTACGTCGAAGCGAAGGCGCGCGAAGTTGCGCGCGATCGCCGCAGTATCGCCTTGACGCCAGGCCGGATGGTCGAGGATTGGATCGTGAATGCCGTGGAGTCGTAGCGCCAACGCAAGAAGCAGCACTGCCCCCAGTGCGATGGGCCAGCGGTACATCCTCAATTGAGGTGGCGAAAGGTCCAATATTTATTGAGGAAAAAGTTTACGAAGACGCCTGACAGCGTTGCGGCCAGCCACGTCGTCGTAAAATGGTGGAAGCCCGTTTTTCCTGCGATGGTGAAGACGACTTTCCCCACAAGCAGTGCGATCGCCGAAACGGCTAAAAACTGCAAGCCCTCGAGAATCGGATTGCGTCGGGAGCCGAACGTCCAGATGCGATTGAGAACGTAGTTCGACACGCCGCCGACCATGAATCCGATTGCAAAATCGGCGAACCATGACAACGTGGTCGTTTTTTCGAGCGCATGGGCTACGATGAAGTTCACCACCGTTCCCGAGGCGCCGACGATTCCGAACTTGACGAATTGTCGAACGCCGCGCCGCTTACGCAACCCAGTACCAGTCGGCGAAAAGGACGGTAAAAAGCCCAAGCAGAGGCAGCGAGAAGGCGAGTATCACGTTGTTTGCCCAGGGGCGCTCTCCCCAACGCGCGAGGATGGCGAACATCGGAAAGAGGACGAGGGCAAAGCGCGGCATCGACATGAGGTTCGAGGTGGACATCGGCACCAGAATGGAGAGCGCCATGTATGCGATGTACGAAGGGCGCAACCGATGCCAACCGCCGATCAGGACGACAATCATGAGGAAGGTGAACGCAATCTCGAGCAATTGGTTCGCGACCACCTGTCCGCTCGTCGCGTGCAACGCTTTGTGGAAAGCATTTGCCACGCTCACCCAAGGCATTGCGAAGTGACGATTCCAGTGAATCTGGACGTGCGAGAAATAGAGCGGATCGGCTCGCAGCACCCAAAGGTAGGCCATGTAGACCGACAGGCCAAGTGGAATGAGGAGGCCGGCGGCAAGATCGTACAACGCACCGGGTGGGAGCGGTCGATCCTGCGCCCCCCATTCGATGAGAAACGGAACGATCAGCAGAACGCCCTCGACGCGCGTGAGTGCCGCGAAAAAGCCGAGGAGCGCCGCTAGACCCCACGCCCGCGTGCGCATGTAATAGAACGAGGCGACCGTGAGCACGAAGAACAGCGATTCGGGATAGACGGCCGAGAAAAAGACGGCGGTCGGAAAGATGGACGCGTAGAAAATTGCTCGGCGCGCCACCGCGCGGTCGTACTCGCGCTCGAGCAGCTTATAGAGGTAGAGCAAACCAAAGAAAAACGAGACGTTGGAAATGAGCAGCCCGGCGACGAGGTGATTGCCCAAGAGCGATCCGACGATTCGTATCAGCAGCGGATAGAGCGGGAAGAACGCCATATCGGTGCCCTGGTATCCTTGGGTCGCAATGTCCAGGTAGTGAACCGCATCCCAGCGTCCCCAGACCGCCAGAAGAGCGTACGAAGATTCTTGGACGTGTGTCCCAGCGCGCTGACCGATGATGACCGACGCAAGCTCGGCTATGACGATGATCGCGACGCGAGTGGCGGCGAAGTCGATGAGGACCTCGCGGACGGTCTGATTGAAGCGTGCCGCGATGAGAACCTTGCCGGCGCACGCGAAGGTAATGGCGACGAGGAAGAGCCGGGCGCCATGCGTCAATTGCGGCGCCAAGAAGAATGTAAGCCAAAGAAGCAGGAGCGGAAGCCAGGTAAGCGCGTCGTATTGGAGCGACCGCGGAAGCGTTATTCCGGCGCGGCGCGCAAAATATCGCGCGTAGCCGATCCACGCGGCGGTCGCGACAAGCGGGCCGGCTGCGAGCCCTGCCAACAGGCCAAGCTCGCTGATTGCGCCGTGATGATGGGGAACGATCAGCG
>DATDIA010000074.1:0-3196 GCA_036521295.1 Candidatus Cybelea sp.
TAAGGCGAACCAGGTTCGCCTTCCGTCACACAGCGCCAGCAGTGTCACTATCACGGCAAGCCCCATCCAGCCGGCCCGCGAGAACGTTAGGATGTCGGCGCAAACCGTCAATCCCAAAGCTAAGCCAATGAGCGCCGAGGATCGAACGAGCGCCCAAGCGCCCAGCGTCGCCACGGCGATCTCGCAATAACCCGAAAGTTGGTTCGGCCCTTCGAGGAGGCCGGCAATACGCGGCACGATGGCTTGCCCGATATAGAGTCCGGATGGCGCGCCAACGATTTCTTGGACGAGCGCCGATAGCGCAACGGCCGTCGCCGCAACCGCCACCGCGCCGATCAGGGGCGCGTCGTCTCGGTCGAGCGTGTAGCAGAGGAACGCCGCCACGAAGAATCCCGCATACTCGACGATCTTGAGCGTTTCTCGGATGACCGGCCCGCGATTGGAAGCATCGAGCAGCGTGAGCGCGGTGATCGCGCAGAGCAGCGAGAGCGCTCCGATGAGCAGCGGCGCTGGAGGGTATCGTAGCGATTTCACGCAGCCGCGGTACGTCGAAAGGCCCAACAGGACACCGAGCAGCTCGGTCTTCGGAAGCGTTATCGTGGTGCCGAGCGCGTCGTGCGCGAAGGCAACGGGCGTAGTGAGCACGAGCGCAGCCAAACCGTAGATCGGACGACGTGCCGTCAGCGCGGCTGCCGCCACCAGCGCCGCGACGTAAAAGGCGGCCGATAGCGGATCGAGCGGAACCGGCATCGCGAACCGATCGACGACCGGGCGGTACGTCAGTGGCAGCACGGGCCACTCAAGACCGTTCGATGTCGCTGATCAGGTAAAGCGGACGGCCCTTCACTTCGTCGTAAACGCGGCCGAGATACTCGCCGAGAATGCCTAGGCTCATCAGCTGCACGCCCCCCAGGAAGAGCACGGCCACGATCGTCGAGGCCCAACCGGGCGTGTACGCGGGCGGATTCAGGCTGAAAAGTTTAAACGCGATGACGATGAGTGCGTAAACAAACGCCACCACGCTGACGGTGAAGCCAAAGTACGACGCAAAGCGCAGTGGGACGTCCGAAAACGATGTGATCCCGTCCATCGCAAAGCGAATCATCTTTGCGAGCGGATACTTCGTCGCGCCGGCGTAGCGAACGTCGCGGTCGTACTCGATCGCGGTCTGGTTGAAGCCTACCCAGCTCACCATCCCGCGAAGAAAGCGGTGACGTTCCGGCAGACGGCGTACCGCCTCGACCGCGCGCCGGCTCATCAAGCGAAAATCGCCCGTATCGAGCGGAATTGCGACCTTGGTGAGGCGCTTGATGAGCCGGTAGAACGCGCGCGCCGTGAACAACTTGAAGCGACTCTCGCCTTTGCGGGAACGCCGTACGGCGTAGACGACGTCGTAACCCTCGCGCCACTTGCGCAAGAAGGCTCCGATGAGCTCCGGAGGATCTTGCAAATCGCCGTCCATCAGAATGACAGCGTCGCCGGAGGCGACTTCGATGCCGGCGGTAGCGGCAAGTTGGTGGCCGAAGTTGCGCGAGAGATTGACGAGTACGATTCGGCGGCGCGCTCGCATCTCCGCACGGATCGCTGCCAGCGTTCCATCCGTGCTTCCGTCGTTGACGAGCACGATTTCGTGCTCGACGTGGTCACCCAACGCTTCGACCGCAGTCGCGATGCGCGCGAGCAGCGGTCCCACATTGGCTGCCTCATTGTAGAGGGGAATCACGACGCTGAAGGTGGGAGTCGGCGAGTCAGCCATTCGTGCAGAGCTTCCACGCATCGCCGGAGCCCCTTTCCGCAGCCCAATGAGCGGCACGGGATCCGAGCCGGCGGCCCCGACTAACACGGTTTTCTGACACAGTCGCGGCTGTATGATGCCGGGGCGATCCCGGGTTGATACCCTACCCTGGGGAGGTAATCGTGATCGGTGAACCAGAACTGCGGGCCGAATTCGATCTAGATTATAGCCTCCGGTCCCCTTGGCTAAATCTCGTCGTCCTCGATAGCCGCCTTACCGTCATCGCTGCCGAGCAAGGGGCCCTCAAAGTACTTGCTGACGAGCTTCGGATTGAAGGTTCTCGCCTCGAAGCGCTAAGAAAAGCGTTTGAACAACTCGCAGTGAGGCCGCCCCACGATCGTCGCGCCATCATGCGGGTGGGATCGTCGCTGCTGCATCTCGTGTGGCTCGGCGCGGCGGATGGCCCATACTACGCAATATTCGTAGAGCGCCAGATCGAAACGGAGGAGCTGGAAAAAGCCGCCAAGCGATATGGGCTTACAAAGCGCGAAGTTGAAGTGCTCTCGCTAATTATTAGTGGCAAGGGCGGTTATGAAATCGCCGAAACGCTTTGCATAAGTCTCGCGACCGTTAACTACCATTTCAAAAGCTTGCGTAGGAAGACCGCAGCTCCTAGCCGCTCCGCAATGTTGATCAAGATCCTAGGGAAATAGCGGTTACCTGCGCGGTAAGGCAGGGACTCGACGGCATAGCAATCGTGCAGAAACAATCACCAGAACCGCGACTGCGATGATTGCAGCCGAAACAACAAAAAGGCGCAAAATTGTCACCCGCCGAGCGATGCCGGCGCACTGCGCAAATGGTGAACTTAAGCTTTGTGCGCACCACTGAGCGCGCCACCAGTGCGTGCCCCATGGGCCAGCCGCTTCCACCGTCGTGGGAGGCCAGCCATTAGCTTGCGCGCCCCACGCTTGACGGAGTGAAGGCGATCTGCCGAGACGCGCGTGGAGCGCTGCGAGCGCATCAGCATCGATCTGCCCGATTCCCCACGAGCGATCGAAGCTTCCCGCACGCACCCATGCTGCTTTCGACTCGTTAAACGCGTACGTATCGATGTCGCGCAGCGACCCCGAACCGGAAAGGTGCAAAACATAGAAGGCCGGGTTGTTGCCGAAGATAGGAGAGAGCGATCCGAGTACGACCATCGCCACGTTGCCGGCAAAGCGGAAGCCAAAACGATGGGTGTGCGCCGCAATTACGTAGGCGACACGATTGCCGCGTGCCTGAAGCTGACGAATCAGCGCACCGTTATCGTTGGCTCTTAAGAACGGCCACGGAAGCAAGCCGTGAATGACCTGGGTGGAGAACGGATCGTAACCAGGTGGAATGTGCATCATAATGACGTTGTGCATGCCCGGAGGGGTGCTGTGTAGGATCCTCTGCAGCCACGACATCTCATTG
>DATDIA010000075.1:0-14546 GCA_036521295.1 Candidatus Cybelea sp.
GTGACGTTATTGAGGCGCTCGGCCAGCAGGTACGTGCCGTCGCGGTCGACCTTCGGGGAAGCGGCAACTCGCGCGACGCGGCAGGCCCGTATCGGCTCGAGCGATTCGCCGCGGACTTGCGCGAGCTGACGAACGAGCTCGAATTGAATCCGGTGGTGTTGGTCGGGCATTCGATGGGCGCGACGGTTGCGCTGCGGTTTGCGCTCGACGCTCCCACAATGACGCGCGGGCTGGTACTTATCGCACCGGTGCCTGCCAGCGGAGGCGGCTACTCGCCAAAAGGCGAGGCCTATCTGCGCGCCACCACAGGCGATCCGGCTGCCGCGAGAAACTGGCTTTCGCGAACGTTTGCGGGTGCACCTGATAAAGCGGCGCTCGAGCGCCTCTGCGATGCCGCGGCAAAATCCGCACGCAACTCGGCCCTGGAGTCATTTGAATCCTGGGCGCATGCGGACTTCGCCGAAGAGACGAGGGAGATCCAAGCTCCGGTGCTCGTCATTGCTCCCGAGCGTGACGCCCCCGACGCGTCGGAGCGCAAGGTCGCCGCATTGCTTCCCACGGTGCGGCACGTCGTGCTTGCGGATTGCGCTCACTACGCGATCGTCGAGAAGCCGAAGGAAATTGCGAGCTTGATCCGTGACTTCTTAGCGCTAACCGGAACGTCGCCTTGACGACGCAGCAGATTCTTCGGATACAGGCCGGCTATTATCTCGCGAGCGGGCTCTTTCCGTTGGTGTCGATGAGAACTTTCGAACGTATCACCGGGCCGAAAGTCGACAAATGGCTGGTGCAGATGGTCGGCTTGCTGGCAGCGGCCATCGGCCTCTCGCTCTTGGTTGGCGCGCGTCGGAAAACGATCGATGAATCGATCTTTGCCTTATCGATTGCGTCAGCACTCGCTTTTGCCGGCATCGACGTCGTTCACGCCGTTCGCCGGCGCATCTCACCGATCTATTTGGCCGATGCCGGGGTTGAGGCGGCGCTTGTGATCTCTCTTGTACGCCGGTTGATGTGAGCGGCGAGGTCAAATGACTGCGCGATGTCAACCGCGTAACGTAGAGCCATGAACGAGCTTGCGCAGCGCGCATGCGTTCCGTGCCGCGGCGGAGTGCCCCCGCTCGACGAAGAGCAAATCGCTCCCCTCCTCGCCCAACTCGGTGCGGGTTGGCATGTGGTGGACCGCGCCGATGCCAAGCGCGGAAGCGTCAAGATTCTGGCGTGCACCTACCGGCTCGAAAACTTCCGCGACGCGATGCATGCAGCGCTTCGGATCGGCGAGATGGCCGAAGAACAGCAGCACCATCCCGACCTCTACGTTTCGTGGGGACGCCTCACCGTCGAGATTTGGACCCATAAGATCGGTGGACTGACCGAGAGCGACTTCATCTTCGCGGCCAAATGCGACGTGTTGGCTCGCGAAGAGAAAGACGCCGAGTCAAGTTAACTGCTCGATGATCGTGGCGGCTTGCGCTAGAGTTCGTAACTGAGACGGCGACAATCTGCGCAGCAACTTTTCAATTGCGCCAACGCGCCGCTCGCGTGCAGCTTCGAGCGTCGACCGTCCTTTTTCCGTGGCGGTTACTCGCGCGATGCGAGCATCGTGCGGATCGGACGTGCGCCGGACGAACCCATCGCGCTGGAGCCCGTCGATAAGGCGCGTCATCGTCGGGGCACGTACTTGTTCTGCGTCAGCGAGTTGCGTGATCGTTCGGTCGCCACCGAAAGTTAGCACCGAGAGAACCGAAAGACGCGGCGCGGTCAACCCGCTGTGAACGTCCGCCGACCTCACCAAGCGCAAGAGATGTATAGCCGAGGAGTGTAGCCGGTCGGCGGCTTTACGACGCTCGCTTGACATCACGCTTGCCTCAACCATATATTTAGCATAGCTAAATAGTTTGAAATCGAGGTCGCACATGCCTTCCGAACTGCTTACCGCGCTGTACAACCAACGGGCGGACGAAGCCGCCGCACTGGCTTCTCGCCTGCCTCGCCTCGACGTTTTCGAGGCGGCCGCAATGGGCGATGCCGCGAGACTCCGCGAGCTCCTTACCGCCGACCCCGCTTGCGCGAGAGCGTGGAGCGACGACGGCTTTACGCCCCTCCATCTTGCCGCCTTCTTCGCGCACCCCGAGTGCGTGCGTACATTGATTGAGGCGGGCGCCGATGCCGACGCCTGCTCGCAGAACGCGATGTCGGTACAGCCGTTGCACGGCGCGGTCGCCTCGCGATCACTGCGCTGCGTCGAGTTGCTGCTCGAAGTTGGATCGGACCCCAACGCGCGCCAGGCGGGCGGATATACGCCTCTCCACGAGGCAGTCCACAACGGTAATCGTGCGATCGAGGCAGCGTTGCTCGCTGCCGGCGCGGACCCGTCGCTGACCCCTGATGTGACCTGAGGAGGGAAGCCGGTTTAGGCATGCCTAACTTTATTGTGAGGCATGATTAAATGGGCGCCCCCTCTCTGGTTCCTCGTAATGGCCGGGCAGCCCACGGCGGCTTTGGCAATTCCGCTCTTTGCCCACCAATACGGCGTTTCGTGCGCGAAGTGCCACTCGGTCATCCCGCATCTCAACCAGTTCGGGGCCGCCTTTCTGGCCTACGGCGAGCGCTTTCCCGGCGTATCGTCGGGACCCGCCATTCCATTCTCCGCTAAAGTGAATCTCGTCGATTCCAGCGAGTACCAGGGAGAGGGTCCGAACGGGCAAGGGCTGCCCAAGGCGATCGTTGACGAGATCGAGGCCTTCACGTCGGCAACGATCGGATCTCGTGCTAACTTTTTCGTCGAACAGTATGTCGTAGACGGCGGCGAACCAGGTCTGCTGCGCGACGCGTGGGTCAGCGACCGTATCAATCCATGGGACGCTCGAATTCCAATCTATCTGCAGGGCGGCCAGTTCACGCTTCCGCTACCGGTCGACCCCGAAACCTTTCGTGACACGTACCAAAGTTACACGCCGTACGAGCAGACCGTCGGCGAGAATCCGTTCAACTTCTTCGATCCGGCGATGGGAATGCGGCTGGGCGTCGGAGATCCGCTGCGCGGCGTAAGCGTACAGCTTTTTGGCGGTCCGGGCTATACGCGGCAAAGCGGTCTTGCGCCAACGGGAGTCGACACGGAGGCGTACGCGCAAGATGCGATAGGACCATTCACGCTGAGCGTTTTCCGTTACGACGGCCTGCGGCCGGTTGCCGGCGGCCCCTCGGACCGGTTCGAGCGCACCGGTTTCGGCTTTACCTATGGCCAATGGACGCGTTTTTCGAGCGAGACGGTGCTCGTCAACGGCTCGGACTCAAATTGCGCGACACCTGGTCTCATTGGCTGCACGTCGAGCGGCGGGTTCGAACAGCTGCGGTATGCGTTCAATCGGCAGCTCTTCGCCGAGGCGCGCTACGAGGGGACGAACGATCCGACCGGCGGCTTCACGCGCGACGGCGTCATCCTCTTAGGGTACGGACCCACCGAGAACACTCGCATCACTATCGAGGACGTCATCGGACACGTTCCGCAGACCACGAATACGATGAACGCCCAATTTAGCATTGCGTATTGAGGTTCATGAAAACCGCGCTGGCGAGCTTCGTTCTCGTCTCCACGCTTGCGGCTGTGGCCCCCGCAGCCCCGGTGCCGCGCGCGATCGATCCGATTCGATCGAGCGCGCGGTTTAGCGTGCAGCACATCTGGGTTGAACGCGTGACGGGAACCGTTGCGATTTTGAGCGGCTCCGTCGTACTTGGGCCGGGATCGGCGATTCCGATTCGTGTAAGCGCCGTGCTCGATGCGACCCGGATCGCCACCGACGAGCCGGATCGCGACCGGGCGCTCGAGTCGCCCGACTTCTTCGATGCGAAGAAGTTTCCGACGTGGACGTTTTCCAGTACGAGCATCGTTACGCTCGGACCGAACGCGTTCGAAATGGATGGTAGTCTGACGATTCACGGCGTTACCCAGCCCGAACAATTGAACGTTACCGTCAGCGGTGACGCGGCGAATCCGAGCTATCGTGCGAAGGGTCAGATCGACCGTCACGCTTTCGGTATGACGAAAACGCGCCTCGATCCGACGATCGGCGGCACTGCCGACATTACGCTCGACGTAACCCTGAAGTAACGGTCTTGGAGTGCACTTCGTATTGGGTCCGTGCGTTGGTTGGCCGCGGCCACTGTTTTAGCCGCCGCCTATGCGGGTAACCGGAGAGGGCTATATCACATGCATAGAGAGGCTTTCAATGCAAACTGACACGACATTACTACCGGCACGCGGAAACGACGCGGTGGAGATCCTGTTGAACGATCATCAGGTGATCAAAGGTCTTCTCCGGGAGCTGACCCAAGCCGCCGGTCCTCGCCGCGAAGAAGTGCTGCAGAAACTCAAAGGCGTTCTGACGATTCATAATGCCACCGAAGAAAATCTCGTTTATCCGGCGATCGATAAAGTTGCCGGCAGCAAGCTCGAAGCTCAGCATCTCTATCACGAAACGGCGGAAGCCGATACGCTGCTCTTCGAGCTCGATTCGATGTTAAAGGAAAGAGACGAGTCCGACTTCAGCATGAAGGCGGAGAAGTTCGCGAACGCTGTTTCCCACCACATCGAGGAAGAGGAACAAAAAGCATTTCCACGCTTACAGGAAAATGCCGATCCGCGGAAAGCCGAAATACTCACGGCCTCCGTGAAAGAGTTTCGCAAGTCGCTTCATTTCGATATCGCATCGACTTAGCCGCTCACTTTCGCAAGGGAGCGCTTCAGCGTCTGCTCGATCGGTTCGCGGCCTTGGCGCTCCCACTTTTCCACAAAACGCAACGCAAAGCGTTCCCGGCGCGATAGCATAGCGGGGCGCTCCTTTGCCGTCGTTCTTCGGTTTTGCGAGGGGAGGCGGCGCAGCCGCGTGTACGTCTCGATAACCGCTGGATGCACGTAGGCCTTCCGGCAAACCGCCGGCGTATTGCCGAGGCGGCCGGCGACGCATGCGAGGGCCGCGGCGATCTTCTGCTTCGCTTCAGCCTGCTGTGTCGACGGTTCCCCGAGCGCCGCGATACATTCGACCGTTCCGATCCACGTGCGAAAATCTTTGGCTGAGAAGTCATCGCCGGCAATATCGCGGATATATTCGTTGACGTCGTCGGAGCTTACCGTAGCAATCGAACCCGACTCGTCGAGATAGGTAAAGAGCTCCTCGCCGGGAAGATCACGACACCGCTTGATGATACGAGCGAGCCGCTTATCGTCGAGTAAAATTCGATGCTCCCGGCCGGTCTTACCGCGAAAGCGTAAACGCACTTGCGTACCATTCAGGCTCACGTGCCGGGTCCGCAGCGTGGTGAGTCCGAACGAGTCGTTTGCTTGAACGTACTCCTCGTTACCGACGCGCACGCCCGTGGAGTCCAAGATCGCCACGATCGCCGCGAGTACTTTTCGGCGCGATAACTCAGCTGCGCTCAGGTCCTTCGCGACGGCGGCGCGAATCGCGGGGAGCGCACGGCCGAATGCGACGAGCCGGTGGTACTTCGCTTCGTCTCGGATTTCGCGCCAACGCTTGTGATAACGATACTGCTTGCGGCCCCGCGCATCGCGTGCAGTCGCTTGCATGTGGCCGTTGGCGATGGGCGAGATCCAGACGTGAGTGTACGCGGGCGGAATCGCGAGCGCGCGGATGCGAGCCATGTCGCGTTGATCGCGGACCGGCTTACCATCAGCATAGAAATAGGCGAAGTGACGCCCCCGCCGGCGCCGCGCGATCCCGGGTCGCCGGTCGTCGATGTATCGTAGTCCTGCTTCGCGAGCTGCCGCTTGAGAGTCCATCTTCACTTGGGGATTCCCGCTTGCTTCGCCGGTTCCGTTGAACCGGTGACGCAGCGTCGAAGGCTCCACGCGAACGTAATGAACGACCGCGCTTCGGGCTAAGTATGGGACGATCGTGGGTCGTAACGAAATACGTCGTGTGCCATACTTTGTTCTTATTCGAGAACGCGCCACCGCATGGAATTGGAACGTGCCGATGAGGCGCCAGGCCGAATGGGCGGCGCACGCCGTATTCATGGACCAGCTCGCCCAGGACGGCTTCATCGTCGCCGGTGGACCCCTCGGCGGCGAAGATCACGCGCGACGAGTCATGCACGTTGTCATCGCCCCCGACGCAGACGCAGTCGAGGAGCAAATGGCGGCGGACCCCTGGACGCCGATGGGGATGGCTGCGGACGGTGAGCATCGAGCCGTGGACCGTATTGCTTGGAAGACTCGATCGCGCGTAACCCAACCACGGGAATGCCGGAAACGACGAGCCGCCGCCGAAGTCGTTGGCTGGTTTACTAGACTGGGATGGCTGCAAGCGCCCAGCAGTCCGTGAGAAAGGTGGAACGCTCATGATACGAACGCTCACGCTACTCGCTTTAGCCGTTGGCTTGGCCGCGCCGGCCGGTGCGCAGCCGATGACCGGCATGGCAGCGATGCAGTATTACGTTGGCACATGGTCATGTACGGCCGGTCCGGTAGGAAGCGCGCCTGTCAATGCTACCGCGGCCTACACGATAGATTCCGGTGTTATGCGCGAATGGGTCGTCGTGCCGGCCCAGGGTAAAATGACGACACCTTATGTGATCAGCATTGCGACCGCATATGATACAAAAGGCGGCCGCTACATCCAAACTTTTAATGACAGCGAAGGTGGCTGGTCCGTGTCGACCGCGCCGCCCTGGACTGGAAACACCGAGCAATGGACGGATCAGGCGACGCATGACGGCAAGCTCGGCCACGGTCAAACCGTTCGCACCGACCAGAATACCTTCACCTTTAGCAGCTATCCCTCGGTAACCGCCACGCAGGCCGATTTTCAGGGGACCTGTCACCGCTCATAGCAGAGTCGGGTCAACGGGCGAGCATTTGCAGAGGGCGAGATGAGCTTTAACAGGTGGGCCGCCCTCTCGATTCTTGCTATTGGACTCGTTGCTGCGGTGTCTCCGACGCCTCCGCCGCCACCTGCGGTTCGCAACGTTATCAGCGTGTATTTCGGCGTCTCTGTGCCCGACCCGTATCGGTACTTTGAAAATCCAAAGGATCCGGGCCTAGCGACGTATTTCCGAGAGCAAAGCTCGTACACGCGTCAGATTCTCGACACGCTGCCCGGGCGACCGGCGCTCGCCAAACGGATTGCTCAGCTCGACAATGCCAACGAGAGCTTGAACTCGGTCCAGGTCGTTGGTTCGAACTACTTCTATTTGAAGCGAGCCCCGGCAACGAACACGACGAGGCTCTATAGCCGGCCCATTACCGCTGGCCCCGAACGTCTTGTCTTCGATCCGGATACCTTTGCGCGTTCACCGATGCAGCACTATACCTTCGATTATTACTCCATATCGCCCGACGGGCGCTACGCGGCAATCGGAACCGCCGAAGGCGGCTCGGAGAATACCGTTTTGCACGTCGTAGACGTTCGCAACGCTCACTTGCTGCCCGACGTCATCGAGCGAGCGGCTTACTTTGATCCGCAATGGCTCAACGACTCGCATTCGTTCTATTACTTTCGAACGGCGGATCTCGGCCCAGACGCGCCGCAGAGCGCGCGCAAAACCCAAGGCGTCGTTCGATTGCACGTGCTGGGACGTGACCCCGATCGCGATCCGGCCATTTTCGGCTACGGCTTGTCGGCGGCCATTCCGTTCGCGCCCGAAGACGCGGCAATTATCAGCGTCTCCCCCAGAACGAGTTGGGCCATCGCCGCGATCTACCACGGCGTCCAAAACGAAATCGCGCTCTATGCGGTGCCGGCTTCGCAGGCGACAGTTGGGCAAGCGCCTTGGCGTAAGATCGTCGGCTACGAGGACGACGTGACCGGCTTCGACGTGGTGAACGACACGCTGTATCTCAGTTCGCATCTGGGTGCCCCCCGCCATCGGATCCTCGCACTCGATCTACGGAAGCCATCGCTTGCAAACGCCCGGGAAGCCGTCGCGCAAAGCAAACGCGTGATCCAAGCCCTGGGTCTTGCCTCCGATGGAATCTATCTCCAAGACCTCGACGGCGGAATCTCTAAGCTGCGCCGCATCGCAATACATTCCGATGGATCGCCTGGGAGCGTCAGCGATATCGCGCTTCCGTTCGACGGAACGATTTCAGAAGTCGCAACGGATCCGCTCCAACCAGGCGTGACCTTCGACATGGAGTCGTGGACCAGGTCACCGTTGTGGTATCGAGTATCGGCAACCGTCCCGGTTAGCGACGCGGGGCTTCGTAAGAAATCGCCGGTTGATTTTTCCGGGATCGTCGCGCACGAAGTCTTCGCGCAAAGCGCTGACGGGACCAACGTCCCGCTTTCGATCGTCCTGCCGGCCCAGACGACGCGCAATGGCGAAAACCCTGCGTTGCTGGACGGCTATGGAGCGTACGGTATTTCGCTCGCGCCACGGTTCAATCCAACTCGCCTCGCGTGGCTCGAGCGCGGGGGTATCTTCGCAGAGTGCCACGCTCGCGGCGGCGGCGAGTTCGGCGAAGATTGGCACTTCGCAGCTCACATCGCTACCAAGCAGCGTACCATCGACGATTTCGTCGCCTGCGCACGCTACCTGATCGATAACAATTACACGTCTTCGGCACGGCTCGCAGGCATGGGCACGAGTGCCGGTGGCGTCACGATCGGTAATGCCATCGTGCAGCATCCTACGCTTTTCAGCGCGGCGCTCGACGTGGTCGGCGATACAAACCCCACCCGCGATGAGTTTGCCGAAGGCGGTCCCGCGAACATTCCCGAGTTCGGAAGCGTCACCGACCCGGTCGGATTCAAAGCGCTGTACGAGACCGACCCGTACATTCACATACGCGACGGGGTTGCCTATCCGGCCGTTCTTGCAATCACGGGAGCAAACGATCCGCGCGTCGCGCCTTGGATCGTCGCGAAGTTTGCGGCGCGTTTACAAGCTGCGACCTCGAGCGGAAAGCCGAGATTATTGCGCGTCGACTACGACGCGGGGCACGGGATGCTTGGAGCTTCGCGAGCACAAACGCAGTCGCTCATTACCGACGAATACGCCTTTTTGCTCTGGCAACTGGTTTGACTGCCAACGTCATGCTTTTGAAGTCGCTGCGGCCGCGAACGTTGTTCCAGAGCGCTCTGGCCTCGATCGCTGCAGGTTCTATCGTAATCGCATGTTCGCGAGGATCGCTATCAGAAACACCGGGTCTGAGAGCCGCTGCGACGCTTACTGGAGCTGCGCGCGTTGCGAGTCGTGCGTGTCGCCCGATCTTCTACAAGCCGGTCGGCGCGTCGCGGCCCGAACGAATCGCGCCGCACGGTCCTGGTCTCGTCCTCGGTGGGGGCGGCCTCGATGTGAACGCGGAATTCGTTTGGATTCACGATACGATCGTGGGGTCGCACTCAAAGCGCGGCGCCGATCTGATAGTGCTCCGAGCAACTGGGGACAACGACTATGACCGATATATCTATAAGCTGGCGCCCTTTCACTCGGTGCGTACGCTGCTGCTCCCGACCTGCTCTTCTCCGAGCATTTTACGCGAGGCGGCACGGATTGTCGCGAAATCCACCGCAGTCTTCTTCGCCGGAGGCAATCAAGCCGACTACGTCATTTGGAAAGGGACGCCGATTCAAGCGGCCGTGCAGGACGTTTACGACCGCGGCGGCGTCGTCGGTGGTACGAGCGCAGGCGAGGCCATTTTAGGGAAGTATGTCTTCGATGCGGTTGCCGAGGGAAATAAGGATACGACCACACGTAATGCCGTCCGCAACCCTCACGAAAGGCTCATCAGCTTCACCTATGGCTTCCTAAGCTTTCCTGCGCTTCATGATGCTATCACCGATCAGCACTTCGTCACGCGCAACCGATTCGGCCGCACCGCCGTGTTCATGGCTCGACAGATCGCAGATGGGAAGGTGCATCGTCATCCTCTCGTGGTGCTCGGGGTCGCCGTGGACGAAGCCAGCGGAATAGTCGTCGACAAACACGGCATTGGAACGCTGCTGTTGCAAGGCAAAGGAGGGTCGGCGTTCTTGATCCGCGGAGGCCCCGCGAAGCAGATTCTGCCGAAACTCCCGTTCGTTTCCGCAGCGCTTACGGTGACCAAACTGAGTAAGGCGGGAGATCGGTTTGATTTCAAGACGTGGTGCGGTCAAGAACCTACGTACGACGTGCGCGTCAATGGCTCGAGGCCATACCATCAGATCTACTCGCCGAGAGATCCCTACGATCCGGCCCCGGGAAGCCGCATTCCGAAGTGCGCAGGCCAAGAATAGGAAAGCTCCACGACTCAACAGGCCTCGCTCAGACTTGCAACCGAGGAATGAAGCGCTTAGCAGGTCGACGCTCTAGCTAGCTCTATTTCTGCACGATTCAAATATACCAAGGCAGACTTCAGTCCCCAACATACCCTTCCAGGTGCCGCCCCACGCTTTGCAGCATTTTCAAGGCCTCACCTAATACGTCTTGACCGTAGCCTCAGCCGGCCAACCCGCATTTTCGCGAGAGAAAAGGTCGGCCCAGATGAATAACCACTCGCGTGGGCTAGCCCTTGAAGGCGAGTACGATCTCGTCGATAGGGAAGCCTTAGCGACGCTTTTTGGCGCGCTTCGTGCAGACGGTCCGGCGACGATCGACTTGACCAAGGTCACGTATCTCGATGGAACGATGCTTACCGAGCTACTAAAGCTCCAGGCTCGCTTCAAGGAGCACTCGATTAAGTTACTCGTTCGCAGCGCCATTATTCGCCGCGTGTTTCGAATCGTACGCTTCGAACAGCTATTCGAGATTGTAGACGCCTAGCGTCAAAGTTTATTGACTTTTCGCTTCGCGCCGCGAGCTGAGTCATTTACGGCTCATTGGAAATGACGCTACTAGGCTAGCAAGGTTTCATGCGGTTCTCCGCGCGAATGGCCTCGCTTCCCGTACCTGGGATGTAGCACTTGTGCCAGAGGGCGAATGTCCCGGTCTGACCAGTGCAGCCGTACGTCGCACTGTACGAGCCGCTAATTCTGCGATACTTGTAGCTGCCGGTCATCGAAAACGTGCAAACGCCACTCCCGCCCCCCTGAGGTGGACCGACGCCGTTTCCACTGACCATATGCCCGTTAACGTTCCATGCAATGATCATCACGAGGGGGCCCGACCCGCCCTTGAGCATGATGCCGCCAAGCGCGTTTTGAGATTGCGACAGAAGCATCTTGACCCTCGACGTGCCGTGGCCCGTATCCTGGACTTTTCCGACATATTCACCGCTCAGACCAATGCCGTCGGCTTTTTGCCCGAACGGGCTTTGAGCCGTCGCCAGTGATGATGCCGCATTCGGTACGCCGCTCCCGCTACCGCTGCCGCCGCAAGCGGATAAAAGTGCAACGGCGATCGTACCGGATACAAAATTATGGCCAAACGAACTTTGCATCGTACCTCCTCAAGCAAACCTGCTCGAGAATGATACGGCTTTAGTATGTTAGCAACCTTTCCCGCGCTTGCTATATGGCACTATGCAGAAGGCAAAAGCGTAATCACCGAGGCCGTAAGCAAGGCGGCCGCATAATCATGGAGATTATCGAACAAGGGTCACGCGCTTTTTCGATCGGATCGCTAAAATGCGCGCTCTAAGATTTTTAACTCTTCCAGAGCTTCCCGAGCCAGCAAGTGTTGTTGCTCCGCCTGATCCATCCACGCTTGAAGCACCGCCAGCACACGTCCTTCTGTTTGGGCGCCGCAGAAAGGTGACGCTTGCACCGTGATGAAATGAACGGCACTCAGCAGGTTTGACGCGCTCTGATGTGCGGGAAGGGGTCGGTGAAAGCCGGTCCCCTTTTCACGCTCACGATCTCTCACGGACCGTCGTCGATCGACCGATACGACAACGCGGAAGCGCAGCAACATGGAAGAATACGAAAAGCGGCGCGAAAAATCCGCCGCTCGGCCGCATAGCGTGCAAGCTGTGGATATTCGAGACGCCCGTTTGCAAACGAACAGCGCCTAAGCAAACCGAGGCTTACTCTTTGCCTTGGCGAATGGAAAGAAAGACTCCAGCCCTCTACGCTACTTTCGGCGGCGCCGCTTAGGGATGCGAATGGAGCCAAAAGTCTCGTAGGCGCTACGAGCATTGTCTTCCCGAAAAACGCGTATGATTCAACGCGAACCGCTCGTTCTTAATTTTGGACAGAGCGAATGGGACTTAGCCGGTTGCGAAGATCTAGCGAAGCTTCTCGAACCGACATACACTCACCCGAACGTTATCCTGGACCTGACTCCGGTAACCTACATGGATGCAAGCTGTCTCCACGAGGTTGCGAGAATGCAAGCGGAACGAGCGAAGCGCGGTTACCTTCCTGTCCATCTGGTAGTAGCTTCGCCTCACATTCGTCGTGTGTTCAAATTCGTCCAGTTCGACAGAGTCCGGCCATTTTACGATAAGTTAGAGTCCGCTTTTGCCGCTGCACGGGCTTTCGCTTTGGCCGCTATGCTTTAAGCTGCACCCATAGAAGGCCGCACCGGCGGCCCGGTCCGTTTAGCGTCTTCTTTGTCATTTCAAACTTCTAAGCGTTGGGATGGCCGTCGAGCGAAGAAACTTAAACGAGCGCTACGCATTGAGCGCGGAGAATGACGGCTTTCGCTTCGATGCGGGACAGGGGCTCGATTGCCGTCCCGACGTGTCGTCGTGTTCTGGAGCTTTGATGACGATGCTTTTGGAACTTTTACCGGCCGGTTACGTTGCGATCTCGTGGGTCGTATCGTGGTGAGCGCGCTGTTCGCGCGGGCAGCGCGCTCGCTAATCGTCGGTCTGCGATGCCTCGGTCAGTGCTTGCCCTTCGCTTTCGTGCGCCGGCACCTTGATCTCAGTCGATTCCGTTTGTTCATCGCCGGCGGGCCGCTCTTGCCGGTACACAGCTCCGACGAGCTTGCCAATGATTTCACGCTGCTGCGGTACGGTGAGGCACTCGAGCGAGAACTTGAGCCGCTCAAGGATAGCTTCCGCGACTTTCATAAGTTTATGCTGCTCCGCCGTCGGTGCGGGATAATTCGAGTCCGGATCGTCCTCCGGGAAGTCCTTAAACCACATTTGCGAATCTTTCTGCGCCTTTTGCGCTATATTGCCGAACCCTGTGATATGCTGGATACCTCAACTTAATATGTTTTGACCGCATTTCCAGCGACCGGCCAATCCGCATCTCCGCGAGAGAAGGGACTGGTCCAGAGAGGAAATGGAACTCAACAAAGAGAGAGTAGAGGGCAACGCGGAGCGTGGCCTTCTCGTCGGCATGGCGGATGCCCAAGATTCCCGAAAACGGCTCATTAAACTTGATGGCGAGTACGACTTCACGCGAAAGGATGAGCTCGCCGGGCTGTTTGGCAGTATCGACGGCGAGAGTTCGGTGGTCATCGACATGGCGAGCGTCACGTACATGGACGCGACCTTCTTGCGCGAATTAAGAATGCTTCGGCTCCGAGGCCAAGCCAGATCAATAACGCTGGCCGGTGCCAATAAGCACATTCGGCGCGTTCTGAAGATCGTAAACTTCGACAAACTTTTTAACTTAACCGAATAGCCAATATCCACCGCGCCACGTAGCTCGCGTCTCGCCCATCTAGAAACGGATGTCAGCGCGTGACGTAAGCCTACGTGAAGCGTGGGTCTGGCTCTAGTGCTGGGGGCTTCTGCTTCGTAAAGCACCTGCTTCGCCGAAGGCGCGGATAGTTCGAGTCCGGGTCATGCGGTTTCTGCGCTGTTGTTTGTAATTGCCCATCGCCGCGTCGAGCGCGCGAAATGCCCGACAAGCGCGAGCTGCGGGGCCGTCGTGGTCTCAGCCACCAACCTGCGAATGGGTCTTCTCGAGGACTGCCCCGAGGAGTTCTCTTGCGTAGGCGCGATCTTCCGGTTCGCCCTCCCGCATTGCCGTCACAAGAAGAATGTCCTCGATCTCGGTAACCCGGTCGGCAAGCCCAGCCAGATCCTCGTGAATCAGACGAAGGTCATCATCATTCATGGGTGCCTCTTGGTTAGCGCCGCGGGCTTTGCTAGCAAGACTTAACGCCGCCCTCCGGGCGAAGAGCCTCGCTTCCCGTCCCCTCGAAACTGCACTTGCGCCATAAGGCGAAGGTTCCGGTCTCACCAGAGCAGCCGTACGTCGCGCTATACGAGCCGCTTATTCTGCGATACTTGCGCGTACCGATCATCGAAAACGTGCACAGGTTGGCGCTGCCGCTGCTGCCCGGCATAGGACCGACTCCGTTCCCGCTAATGCTATTCCCGCTCGCGGTCCATGCAATGATCGCCGCTAAACCTTTCGATCCTTCGGCATAGACCAGGGCACCGCCAAGCGCGCTTTGAGATTGCGAGAGATAAAGCTGGACCCTTGAGTTGCCTTGCACCGAATCGTGGCGCGTCCCGGTATATATACCGCTCATAGCGCCAATGCGGCCGGCGCCTTGCCCGAATGGACTTTGAGCTGTCGCCAGTGATGATGCCGCATTCGGTACGCCGCCGCTGCCGCTGCCGCCGCAAGCGGTGAAAATTGCGATCGAGATCGTGGCACCCAGAACCTTGCGGCTAAGTGAACTTTGCATCGTATCCTCCT
>DATDIA010000076.1:0-4041 GCA_036521295.1 Candidatus Cybelea sp.
GACCGACAATAAGATGCCGAACTTTTGTGAGATCTGCGATCGCCGGCTTACGCGCGAACGCAACGAGCGCCCTTAGCCCTTCGACTCCGCTCAGGGCAGGCTCAACGCAGTACCCGCGCGTCGGCGAGGGAGACGGTGTCGCGCATTCCGTTCTGACGAATCACCCGTAGGCCGCCTCCGGGCGCAAGCCCTTGTGCGAGCGCTTCGAATGATTGCGCGTCGCCATCGAGCTGGATACGATAGCGTCGTCCGGGGAGCTGCGCGGCGTCATTCCATTGCTCGCTGATGCGTTGCGGCAAATCGATCGCGGCGAGCGTGCGTTCGTATTCGCGAAGTAACGCGTGCAATAGAACAGCCCGGTCGATCGCGGCGACGTCGTCGCAGAATGCGGGGGGAGGCTCGATTCCCGGATCGGCGCCTGGGCGGCGCACGTTGATCCCGACGCCGCACGCCACGTGCGCCGCGGCTGCGCTGATGGAGGACTGGCAGAGCACTCCCGCGATTTTTCGGTCGCCTAAGAGCAGATCGTTAGGCCACTGTAGCGTCGTCGTGAGCCCGAAATTATCAAGTGCGTTGTGTACCGCCAGCGCCGTCCAAAACGGAACGATCCAGAGGTTTGCGGTGTCGACGCTGCGCGGCAAGATCGTGGTAGAGAGAAGCGCGGTTCCCGCCGGCGCCAGCCACACCCGACCCTTACGTCCCGCTCCGCGGCGCTGATACTCGGCGACGATCGTGTGCCCACCCGAGCGCGCGTTATCGAGCAGCCCAGCCGCGTCGGCGTTGGTGCTCTCCGTTTCTTCGACATAGTGAATCGACGAAAACGCCGTCTGCGCTAGCTCTCGCGCGACCCCTTCATAGGGGCCTGCCTCCGCGATTCGTCGCACCATGCTACCTTTGGTGTCGCGGCTTGGGTGTCATCCTGAGTCTTTTGTATTGGACTTCGCTCAGGATGCGCGCTCGGCCAGCCTGCGCCCAAGGCCACAAGGGCCAAGCAACCTAAGCGCGTAAGCCGCGTCCATGGCCATCGAACGTACGCTCATTCTTTGCAAGCCCGATGCCGTCTCGCGCGGACTCATCGGCGAAATCACGACTCGCATCGAGCGCCGCGGCTACGTCGTGTCGGCGATGAAGCTGATGCAGCTCGACGGCGACCGCGCGCGCGAGCATTATGCCGAACATGAAGGTAAAGCATTTTTCACCAATCTGGTCGACTTCATCACGATCGGCCCGCTCGTGGCAATGGCAGTGGAGGGCACCGGCGTTATCGATGGCTGCCGCCAGCTCATCGGCGCGACCAATCCGCTCGACGCGTCGCCCGGCTCGATCCGTGGCGACCTAGCCCAGACGATCGGACGCAACCTCGTTCATGGAAGCGATAGCGCCGCCAGCGCCGAGCGCGAGTTGAAACTCTTCTTCAACGATAGCGACTTCGTTTCACGCCGTCACGATCTCGAGCGCTGGATCAAGGAGTAAGCGTGTCGGCCTCACCGTTGCGCATCGGAAGAATCCCACTGATCGAAGGCGTCCATGCACGCGAGATACTCGACTCTCGCGGCAACCCAACGGTCGCGGTGACGGTCGCGACGAGCTTCGGCACGGTGGAGGAAGCAATGGTGCCGTCCGGCGCGTCGACGGGCGAGAACGAAGCCGTTGAGCTGCGCGACGGCGACCAGCGACGCTATCACGGCAAGGGCGTGCGCAAAGCCGTCGACGCCGTCAATGAGATCCTCGGACCGGCGATCGAGGGCCTCGACGTCACGGCGCAGCGCGAAATCGACGCAAAGCTCATCGAGCTCGACGGTACGCCGAACAAATCGAAACTCGGCGCGAACGCCATTCTAGGCGTCTCACTTGCCGTCGCGCGTGCCGCAGCGGTCAGCCTCTCGGTGCCGCTCTTTCGTTATCTCGGCGGTCCATCTGCGACGACGCTTCCGGTCCCGATGATGAACGTCATCAACGGCGGCAAGCACGCCGAGGGAGCGCTCGAGTTTCAAGAATGCATGATCGTTCCAATCGGCGCGCCGACCGAAGCCGAAGCGATACGCTATGGATCCGAGGTCTTTCACGCGATCGGCGCGATCTTGCACGAACGCGGCTTGCAGACGCTCGTCGGCGACGAGGGCGGCTACGCGCCGCCGCTGGAGACACCCCAACAGGCGCTCGACCTCATCGTCGCTGCTATTGAACGGGCCGGCTATTATGCCGGCAGGGACGTCGCGATTGCGCTGGACCCAGCCGCGAGCGAGTTCTATCGAAACGGCGCATACTATCCGCTCTCACGCGATCGCTCGGCCAGCGTGGACGACATGATCGCCCTCTACGCCGAGTTGTGCGAACGCTATCCGATCGTTTCAATTGAGGATGGCTTAGCCGAGACCGATTGGCCGGGCTGGCAGAAGCTTACGCAGGCGCTCGGCAACCGCATCCAACTCGTCGGCGACGATATCTTCGTAACCAACATGAATTTCCTCGAGCGCGGCATCAAGGAAGGTTGCGCGAATGCGATTCTCATCAAAGTCAATCAAATCGGCACGCTCACCGAAACGCTCGATTGTATCGCGATGGCACAGAAGGCCGAGTATTGCGTCGTGATCTCGCATCGCTCGGGCGAAACCGAAGACACGACCATTGCCGATCTGGCAGTAGCCACCGGTGCGGGTCAGATCAAGACCGGCTCGCTCTCGCGCAGCGATCGGACGTCGAAGTACAATCGGCTCATGGCGATCGAAGAGCAGCTCGGCCAAGCCGCCCGTTACGCTGGATCGTCGGTGTACCCTCGCACACATGGACCACGATAGGACGTTGGAGGGGCAGCATTTCGCGGCGCCTCGAATACGGCGCAGGCTGGGGCCTGTAGCTCAGTGGTAGAGCGGCCGGCTCATAACTGGTTGCGCGTAGGTTCGAATCCTACCAGGCCCACCAGGTCGGTGGCACGCCGGCGACGTTTTGGGCAAAGTGCTCGGCCGGCACCGATCGTGAGTTGACGCCCCGAGTCAGGAAGCTATCGCCGTACACCGCGGAGGCCACGGCTTGCTCGCAAACGATATCGTCGAAGTCAAAGAAGGCGCGGAAGGACCGACAGCTCGCGCGCGAGGCGCCGCTGCACTGCTCACCGCGACTGCTGCGAAGGCAAACGTGAGTAACGCAACCGGCGCACAGAATCTGCCCGGAATGCGATAGGTCGTTACGACGCCAAACCCATCCGGATCGCCTCAGCCGCCGCCTGCGCGCGAGCCGTACAATGAATTTTCGCGAAGATGTGGGCCACGTGAATCTTTATCGTGTTTTCCGACAACATCAGCAGTCGTCCAATCTCGCGGTTGGAAAGGCCGAGCACGATGAGGCGAATGATCTCTCTTTCTCGCCGCGAGAGGCGGCCGGGCTCGTCGGTCATGCTCGTCACTTCAAATGCGCGCCTATGTCTCGCTTTTGAGCGCGGCACGCAAAACGATGCGCAGCTCTTGCCAACCACGGTAACCATGCGTGGAAACGAAGTGTTCAACGGCTGCGGCGATCACTTCGCTGTCCGATCCGGAGATCCTAAGCGAGCAGCCACTGTACTTGTTGAACTCGCGGCAATCTATATATTTACGCGGCCCCATTTTCGTCGAAATGGGCCCGTCCGATTGCGTTGAGCCTACCGTAGAGCGGCGAATCACAAGCCGGATAGTATCGTGAGATAGTTAAGATATCGTCAAGCGCAAGGCGTAATCGGTGCTAACGCGGGCGAACCGGAAAGGAGGCAACGAAAGTGCTTCCGATACCCTGCCGGCTCGTCACGGTAACATCGCCGCCGTGCCTGCGCGCCAGCGCCCGCGCGATGGCAAGTCCGAGTCCCGATCCCCCGGGCGAACGCACGGGATCCGCGCGCCAAAAGCGGTCGAAAATTCGCTCGAGATGATCGGGAGCAATTCCAATTCCTGAGTCGCGAACCACGACGAGAATTGCGCCTCCATCTCGCCGGCTTTCGACAAATACACGGCCGCCGGCCGCCGTGTAGCGCAGCGCGTTCTCGACAAGATTGGTGAGGATGCGTTCGAT
>DATDIA010000077.1:0-3163 GCA_036521295.1 Candidatus Cybelea sp.
TCCATCGGGTCGCCGACGACTTGCGCTGCGGCCAGATCGACGAAGTGGTCCAAGAATTCGTCGTAGATGCCGTCCTCGATAATGAATCGCTTGGCTGCGATGCAGCTCTCGCCATTGTTCTGAAAGCGTGCCGTTACCGCCGACTTCGCGGCCGCCCCGACGTCGGCGTCGTCGAAAACGACAAAAGCATCCGAGCCGCCCAGTTCGAGGACGCATTTCTTCAGCGCCTCGCCGGCAGCGCGAGCGACCGCGACGCCGGCGCGTTCGCTCCCGGTGAGGGTGATCGCGGCGATGCGCGAATCCGCGACGAGCTTGTCAATCTCTTCACCGCGCGCAAGAAGCACGCCGAAAAGGCCTTCCGGCGCGCCGGCATCGCTGAAAACGCGCTCGAGCTCTAGCGCGCAGCGCGTCGTGTTCGCGGCGTGCTTGAGCAGCATGACATTCCCGGCCATCAGCGCCGGAGCCGCGGCCCGCACGACTTGCCAATAGGGAAAGTTCCACGGCATGATCGCGAGCAGCGCTCCCAGCGGTCGAAACGCAACGTAGCTGCGCGCGGCAGAAGATGTCGCTCCTTGCGGCGCAAGCATGGCGCCACCCTCGTCGGCGAAATATTCGAGCGCCCACGCGCACTTCTCGACTTCGGCGCGCGCCTGCGCGATCGGCTTTCCCATCTCACGCACCGCCGCAACGGCCAAAGAGCCTTTCTCCGCGCGCAGCTTTGCCGCAACTTCTCGTAGAAGATGCGCGCGCTCGTCGAACGAAGCGCGGCTCCAGAGCGGTGCGCACCGCGATGCAGCATCGAGTTTCGCATCGATTTGGCGAGCGTCCATCAGCGCGATGCGCTCGAGCACTTTTCCCGTCGTCGGGTTTATCGTTTCGATCATATCGCGTGTTGCGACCAAGGTCCCGATGGTCCGGAATAGACTTCGACGAGGTCGCTCGGGCGCAGATACTCGCGGGCGACGCGCTGGACGTCGGCCGCGCTTATCCGAGAGAATCGCTCGTTGAGCGTTCCGTAATAATCGAGTGGGAGTCCGTTGGAAGCAATGTCCATGATCTGCTTAACCTGCCCCGAAGCGGAGGCCTCCTCGAGCAGTGCGTTGCTGACGAGCCGAACCTTAGCCTCTTGCAGCTCGGTGGCCGAAACCTGCTCATTGCGTAGGCGCTGCAGCTCCTGACGAACGAACTCGACGGCTTCGACGACGCGCTGTGGCGATGCGTTGAGTTCGACGCGGAAATCGCCGCGATCCGCATCGGCATCGAGCGAGCTGCTTACACTGTAGACAAGACCGCGCTTTTGGCGAAGCTCTTGCCACAAACGCGACTCGAAGGCTCCGCTGCCGCCGAGGATTTGGTTCAGAACCAAGAACGTGTCGTAATCGGGATTCGATCGTGCCAATGCCGGTTGACCAAGACGAATGTACACTTGGTTTGCGGCCGTACCGACGTAATCGTGACCGCTCGTGGCCGGCGGCATCGGCTTCAAGTGCGGATCCGGTTTGGGACCGCTCGTCTGCCACGCTCCGAACGTCGATTCGAGGTCGGCGCGAACGCGTTGCGGTGAAAGATCCCCGACCACGGCAATGGTCGTCAGATCGGGGCGCCAATACCGTTGGGTGTAGGCAACCAGATCTTCCCGCGAGACGTCGGCGATGCTCTCCGAAGACGGCTGGCGCAGCGTCGGATCGTCGGTAGCTAGCAAAAGCCGGTCGTATGCCCGATCGATCATCACTCCGGAGATGCTGGATTCGGAGTGCAGGCTGTTCGCAAGCTGCGATCGCTCGATGTCGAACCAGGGGTCGGCGAAAGTCGGATGGGCTTCGCCGTCGGCAACAATCCGAACGATTCGCTCGAAGTCGGGGGCTACGCCGCGCGCGGAGAAGTTTTGGCCGGTCTCCACGAAGGCGCCCATCTCGTCGGTTTCCTTACGGCGTTGCGCGAACGGATACTCGGCGCTCCCATAATCGGCAACCGCGGAAGCGAGACGTCCGATGCCCTCTTTGCCGGGTGGCTGGAAGGCCGGCGACGATGCAATCTTTCCACCGAGGACGAACGTCGAGCGATCGGTCTTCGTCTGAACGATGACGCGGATACCGTTGTTCAGCGTAAATTCGACGGGGTCGAGCGCGCTACGAGCGGTGGTGGGCGTCCGCACGGCCTTTGCGATCCACTTCGGTTCGACGATCGGTCCGTTCGGAACGCGCTTGGAGAAATCGTCGCTCGCGGCGGCGCTGCTCTTCTGCGAGTTGCCGCGCGGTGGGCTTTCGTTGGGCGTAAGGTGTCCGACGACGGTGGGCCGGCTCAGATATTTGCGGGCTGCAGCGAGCAGATCGGCACCGGTTAGTGCGTCCAGACGCTCGTCTTCACTCGAAATCTTCTCGCCGACGATCCCGTACGTATACCCGGCCAGACTGCCGATGCCGTCGATCGAGTCCGCCGCATAAAGCCGCTCCGCCATGGTCAATCGCTTCGCGGCGGTGACGAGGTCCGGATCCAAACCATTTTGGAGCACCGAATCGAGCGTCGATTGAAAGACAGCCTGCGCCTCGCTGCTGGTCCGGCCGGGATTGAGGATAATGAAAACATCCAGCAATCCCCCTCGCAATTGCGTGTCGGCGTTCGCCTCGATTCCGAGGGCAATATTGCTTTGAACCAGCGCTCGATAGAACGGTGACCGTTGGTTTTCTAAGAGCGTGGCGAGCGTGCTGATTGCGGGCTCGCCGCGTTGCGTGTCGCCGGGGACGGCATAGGCGAGGTCGAGGATCTCGAAGGGAAAGGGAAACTGCGCTTCGACCGTGCGGCCCGCGGCCGGCACTGGGATCGCGTCAGCTCTTGACGGCAGCTGCTTGGACGCAATTGCCCCGAAATAGCGTGACGCCTTCACGAAAACGCTCGCGTGATTGACGTCGCCGGCAATGACGAGCGTCGCGTTATTCGGTGCGTACCACTCGTGGTAATAGCGTGCAATGTCGGCGACGGTGGCGCGAGCGACGTCATCCCTGTTCCCCAGCGGGGTCCGTCCGGCGGCCTGACCGGGGAATGCGGCCGCTCGTACCCGCGCCAGCAAATTGAAGAACGGCGAACTTGCATCGCCATCGATTTCGTTGAGTACCGCGTTGCGCTCGATCGCCCAATCGGCCGCTCGAAGCGCAGCGTGCTGCAT
>DATDIA010000078.1:0-13281 GCA_036521295.1 Candidatus Cybelea sp.
GTCGCATCGCTCGCGGGTTCGGACGGTGCGGTAATCGTCGCGTGCGGCGCCGCTGCGGCAAAGACGATCGAAGAAGCCGTCGACGAAGCGGCGGCGCTCGTCGCTCGTCTGAGCGTTCCGCGGCTCGATGCGCAAGCGCCCGCAATCGAGCTGCAGGGTGCTCTCACGGCATCGCAAGCTGCGCAGTTCATCGCGGAGCGAGAAAAGCGTCAGATCGTCGTCCGCGATCCGACGCAGATTGCTCTGCGCGGGAAGGCCGGATTGCGCGCTCTGGGCCAACTGCAGGTTCGCTGCCGCCGCCCGTTGCGCGTCATCGCCGTGACGATCGCGTCAATTGGGCCCGAGCGCAGCTTCGAACCGCGAGCCTTTGCAACTGCCGTTGCACAGGCGACGGGTTTGCCGGCCTTCGACGTCTACGCCGGCACGCGCGCCGCGTGAAAGCATTGGAGCTGCTCGATCCGGCGAGCGCCCACGTACTCGGATTTGAGTGGTTGAAAAAGGCCGTCGCGCCCATTTCCACATATGGCGAGCGTCATTTTTCGGAGTTGCGCCCATTCGTGGCCGGAGAGGAAGCGCAGGCTGAAAAGCGCGCCAAAGAGATCGCGAGCGTTGCAGACGGCCTGCACGTGGAGGACTTCAACGCGTTGCACGGTGCGCTCGGCGTTGTACCCGATGTAGCCGGCGTAATCGCGCGGGCTTCGATGGGCGACATTCTCGACGATCCAAGTTTTCTGGAGTTGCGCCGCTTTTGCGCGATGATCGGCCGCATCGATGGATTGGTTTGCGCACTGAACTTTCGGCCTCGCATTGCCAATGACGCGGTGCGCGCGGTCGACGAGGCGTTAGCGATCGGGGGCCGCGAAGAGGAGGGATTTTATCTCGCCGACGAGTTCGACGCCGAACTCGGGACGGCACGTTATCGCCTAGCGCGCGAGCAAGCGGAGCTCGACGCCGCGCGCGGGCGCGAGAGGGAGCGCGCCGCACGCGCGCTCGAACGTGACGAGATCGCCGGCGACGAGTTCATCGTCATGCGCGACGATATGCGCAGCCCTCTCCCGGCAGGTATTCGGGTCGTGCGGGAAGCGCCTACCTATCTGCTTTGCGCGCTCGAATACGGGGCGTCGTTGCTCGACGCTCTTGCGCGCCGAGATATCGCCGCCGACGAGGTTGCCGCTGCCGAGCAGCGCCTGCGTTCTCGCCTGTCTCGCATCGTGCGCGAGCATACATCCGGCCTTGACCGCGCCGCGCGTGCGCTGGGCGAGCTCGACGTACTCCTAGCCGCCGCGCATTTCGCTCAAATACACCGCTGCACGCCGGCCACTGTGACAACGCAAACGGTGCTCGCGTTTGAGCGAGCATGCTTCCTTCCGCTCGAGGGAGAGCTCGCGGTTGCGGGCCGCGCCTTCGTACCGCTGGACCTCGAACTGCACGACGTGGCCGTGCTGACCGGGCCGAACATGGGTGGTAAGAGCGTCTCACTGCAGACCTGCGGATTCATCGCTCTCTGCGCGGCATTTGGGCTGCCGGTTCCGGCGAAGGGCGCACGCAGCGCACTCTTCGACCAAATCGCCTGGCTCGGAATGGGGCGCGAGGCGCAGATCGGCGGGCTCCTCTCGTCATTTGCACGCGAGGTGTTGGAATTGAAGGCGATCTTATCACGCGCCTCCCCGCGTCTGTTGATTTTGGGTGACGAGTTCGCCCGGACCACGACGCCGCATGAAGGCAGAGCGCTCATGGTGGCCTTGCTCGCGCGCTTGCGTAAGATAGGCGCGTGCGGAATGCTCGCCACGCATCTCGCCGGAATCGCCGGCGCCGCCGGCGCTCGTCATTTCGCCGTGCGCGGGCTGCGCGGTGTTCCGCAGCAGCCACCGACGCAGGACGTCGGGAAAGCGCTCGCGGCCTTGGCCGACGCGATGGATTACACGATCGCCGAAGTCGCCGGCGACGACCCGCCACGCGCCGACGCCATTGCATTGACGGCGTTGCTCGGCGTCGATCGAGACTTCCTCGACGACGCCTATGGCGCGCTCACGCAATGAGCACAACCGTGGTACTGCGAAAAGACCGCATCGCATGGATCCGCTGATCATCACCTGCGCGCCGGTCGGAGCGGAGGTGCGCCCCGACCAAACGCCCTATCTACCGTACACGCCGCAACTGCTCGGCGAAACGGCGCGCGCCGTGCGCGAGGCAGGGGCGTCGATACTGCACGTGCACTGCCGCAACGACGACGGCACCAACACCCACAGCGTCCAACGGTTCCGGGAGGCCTACGAGGCGATTCGCGCACAGAGTGACCTCATCGTGCAATTTTCAACCGGCGGCGCGATTGGAATGACGCCGCAGGAACGTTCGAGCGTACTCGAGCTGCGACCCGAGATGGCGACGCTGACCTGCGGCAGCGTGAACTTCGGCGACGACATCTTTGAGAATAGCTTCCCGATCATGCGCGGCATCTTGAAAAGGATGAACGAGTGGCGAGTACGTCCCGAACTCGAGATTTTCGACAAGGGGCACATCGCGAATGCGCGGCGGCTCGTGCGCGAGCGATTGCTCACCTTTCCCCAGCACGTCGATCTCGTGCTCGGTGTTCCCGGGGCGCTCGAAGCGACCGTGCAGAACCTCGCCGACCTCGTCGATGCTCTTCCCGACGGCTGCACATGGTCGGTCGCGGGAATCGGTCGCCAGCAACTCCCCATGGCGATGGCTGCGATCGCTATGGGCGGCCACGTGCGCGTGGGCCTGGAAGACAATCTTTACTACAGCCGGGGTCGCCTCGCACGAAACGAGGAGCTGGTTGCACGGGTCGCGCGCATCGCCGGCGAAGCCGGGCGGCCGGTTGCGACGCCAACCCAGGCTCGCAAGCTGCTCGGTTTGCCCGCGCCGCAGGCGGGGGGAGAGGGCGATTAACGTCCAATAACGGCGCGACTTGTTCACATACGTCGTGCGCCGGACGCTTCAGTCGATTCCGCTGCTGCTAGCCATCTCGGTCATCCTCTACGGCATCCTGTATAACATGCCCGGAGGTCCGCTCGCGCCTTACCTTCAGAATCCACACATCACCGCGGCCGACATCGCTCGGCTCAAACACAACCTCGGCATGGACCAACCCGTGCCCATCCAGTATCTGAAGTGGCTCGGACACGTCCTCGTCGGCGACATGGGGTACTCGACGAGCAACTCGGAGCCGGTCTTTCAGGCGCTCGTCGAACGCTTCCCGGCGACTTTGGAACTGATGGGGGCGTCGCTCGTGATCTCGATCGCGATCGGCATTGCCGCGGGACTCATTTCCGCGGTTTACCGCTATTCGGTCTTTGATTACGTCATCACGACGGGTGCGTTTTTCGGACAATCGATGCCGGTTTTCTGGTTCGCGCTCATGATGCAGCTCGCGTTCTCGGTTCACGGCGTGCCGCTGCCCTTCGGTTACCAAATACAGCTTCCGTCCGCCGGTATCTCGAGCAGCGATACTTTCGATTTGGGCGACCGGCTCGAGCATCTCATCCTGCCGGCGACCGTCCTTTCGCTGCTCGGAATCGCCTCTTTCAGCCGTTTCATGCGCTCGTCGTTGCTCGAGGTGCTGGGAACCGACTACATGCGCACGGCGGCCGCCAAGGGGCTTTCCTTTCGGACGATCTTATTCAAGCACGGTTTGAAAAACGCGCTCATTCCGGTCGTCACGGTCATCGCGCTCTCGCTTCCGGGGATAATTGGCGGCGCGATCTTTACCGAGACGATATTCGCATGGCCTGGGATGGGACGGCTCTTTTACAACGCACTCACTCAAAGCGACCTCGCGTTGCTGATGGGCTATCTCCTCTTGATCGCTTTCCTTGTGGTCTTTTCGAACCTGCTCGCCGACGTCGTGTACGCGTGGCTCGATCCGCGCGTGAAGTACGACTGAGGATCGACTGCGAATGGCCGCACCCTCACTTCCCCTAGGCCGCGGCGCTCTCGTCGACGACGAGGTTCCTCTTTCTAAAGTTACCTTTTGGAGCCGACTGCGCCGCCACAAGCTCGCCGTCGCCGGGCTGATCGTGTTGGCGTTGATGGTGCTGGGGGCACTCTTTGCCAAACAGCTTGCGCCCTTCGACCCCAATGCCATCGATAACGTACACTGGCAGGGGACGCCGCTACCGCCGTGCTTTCAAGACGCCGCGCAATGCGGTGGGCATACGCTGGGAACCGACGAGGTCGGCCGCGACCTTCTTTCGCGCCTTCTCTTTGGAGCTCGCATCTCGCTCGCGGTCGGACTCACCGCGGTGCTCATGGAGCTTCTGATCGGCACCACGCTCGGGGCGATCGCCGGATACTACGGGGGATGGGTCGATTACGCGTTGATGCGCCTCACCGACGTCTTCCTATCGATCCCCTTGCTACCGCTCCTGCTCGTCCTCACGGCGATCGTCGCCGCGAGCTCTTCCAAAGCCGCGCTCAATTTTGGATCGATTGTCCTCATTATCGGGGCGCTCTCGTGGATGGCCGTCGCCCGTTTGGTGAGAGCGTCCTTCCTTAGCTTGCGCGAGCGCGAGTTCGCGGAAGCGGCGCGGGCGGTCGGCAACAACGACGCCCGCATTATCTTTCGTCATCTGCTCCCCAACGCGATCGCTCCAATCGTCGTGCAAGGCACCCTCGATGTAGCGAACGTCATCATTCTCGAGTCAGGGCTTTCTTTTCTCGGGCTAGGCATTCAGCCGCCGACCGCGTCATGGGGCAACATGCTGGCAAACGCTCAAAGCAATCTCTCGATCGCGTGGTGGGCGGCAGTCTTCCCTGGCTTGTGCATTCTCGTGACCGTGCTCGCCATCAACTACATCGGCGATGGTTTACGCGACGCCCTCGATCCCAACATGCGGTAAGGGGTCGTCACCGCAAATAGGATTGGTGCCCGCCGCCGCGGCTGGAAGTGCCCTTGCAGCTTCCTGCATGCCGGACCGCGCGCTTGACCAGAGCAAACCCGGGCTCCCTCGTTTCGAGCGGCGAAGTTCTGATCTCGGGAGGTCGATACGCCGAGCCTCCCCGAAGCCGTCGTCGAGCGATCGGCGTTATCTGCGCAAGTGGCGGAATTGGTAGACGCACTAGCTTGAGGGGCTAGCGGGAGCAATCTCGTGCTGGTTCGAGTCCAGTCTTGCGCATGGAAAGCTGCGAGCACGAGATTGCTCCCGCAGCGAAGCGCGCAGCGCGGAGCGGTTTTAAAGCTCAGGGGTCCCCGGCTGCGCCGGCAGCTGGGGGAATGCAATCTCGTGCTGGTTCGAGTCCAGTCTTGCACATGGAAAAACTGCGAGCACGAGATTGGTCTCAGCGTGGCGCTGCCAGGAAGGCCGAAAGGCGACGCTAAAGCAAGCATTCCCTAAGTAGTTCGGTTCGCGCGAAGTTCCTGCGTCGAGCTGAAACAGTCGGTCGGGCTACGGCGTAAAGCAAAGCAGCAATGAGGTCTGTTCTATCGTGTGGTTGACCCGCTTCGCAATTAGCCGCCCGGTGATTACCGCAATGGTCTTCATCGCGCTGGGTATTTTCGGAATCGTGGCCTTCGCGAAGATCGGGCGCAGCGCTAATCCGCCGGGGACCGACTTTCCGATTGTCGTCGTCTACTCGGCCTATCCCGGCGCCTCGCCTCAGGAGATGGAGCGTCTGATCGTCAAGCCGATCGAAGATCAGCTCGACGGCATTGACAACCTCGATCAGCTCAGCTCCACGGCCCAAGAAGGCGTGGCGACGATCCTTGCGCAGTTCAAGCTCGGAACGAATCTCGACATCGCCGCGATCAACGTCCAGAGCGGCGTTGACACCGCTCGCGTCTACTTGCCGCTCGATCTCAATCCGCCGAGCGTCTTTAAGAACGGCGCTTCACAGCCATTGATCGACTTTGCAGTCAGTTCGAAGACCCTCTCCCCGACGCAGCTCGCCGATTTCGTTAATAACCGGCTCGAGCCGCTCTTCAAAGGAATCCCAAACATACAGGAAGTTGACATCTACGGCGCCAGCGATCGCGAGTTCCACGTAGAGCCGATTCCCGAGCGCCTGCTCGGCGCCAACGCGACGCTCGGCGACGTCTTCGCCGCGGTCGCAGCGAACAACACTAATCTTCCGGGCGGCATCCTTCGCCAACGGACGCAGGAGACGAGCGTTTCGGTCCACGCCGAGATCAACACGGCTCAAGACCTGCTCGGGATTCCGCTCCCGGTCCCGGGCAGCTCGAACAAGAATATGAAGATCGGCGACGTTGCCTATGCTTACGATAGTCACGTCGAACCGACCTCGATCTCCCACTACAACGGCGCGCCGAGGATCTACGTCGAGCTTGGTCGCAACATCAACGCGGACGAGATCACCTCGACGAAGGTTGCACGCGAGAAGCTCAAGCAGATCGCGGCGCAGTATCCGGAAGTGACGTTCAGCGAGATCGACGCGCCAGCCGACTATACGCAGAAATCGCTCAACGGTGTCTGGCAATCGCTCATCGAGGGCATCGTGCTGACGATGGCCGTTATGCTGCTTTTCCTGCACGCCTGGCGCAACTCGATCGTGATCATGATCGCTATTCCGACCTCGATTCTTTCGACGTTCATCCTGATGAAGATCTTCGGGTTCCACCTCGACACGATGTCGCTGATGGGACTCTCGCTAATCATTGGTATCCTCGTAGACGACTCGATCGTCGTGCTCGAAAACATCACGCGCCACCGGGATCTCGGCGAAGAGCCGATCGACGCAGCCATCAACGGGCGCACCGAGATCGGCGGCGCGGCCGTTGCAATCACGATGGTCGACGTCGTCGTATTCTTACCGATCGCTTTTCTGCCGGGCATCGTCGGCGCCTACCTACGGGAGTTCGGCGCGGTGATCGTCATCGCGACGCTCTTCTCGCTGCTCGTCTCGTTTACGCTCACGCCGCTGCTGGCGGCCAAGTGGAGCGTTCTGAAACGCTCGCGCAGTCGCCCCGCCTGGATGGAGGCGCTTGGCACGCTCAAGGTCAATCTGGCGCTCTGCGGCGCAGCGATCGTTGCGTTCTTTATCCCATGGCCGTTGCCGGAACTGCGCGAGATCATACAAATTATGATCGCTGCCGTGCTGCTCTTGAACTTTTTCGTGCAACGTTACGATCGCATCCTCAACTGGTATCGGGCAAAGGCGCTGCCCTATGCACTCGAGCACGGTCTCTTCGTCGTCTTCGCATGCACGGTGCTCGTGCTCAACGCGCTCACTCTGGCGATGGGCGCGGGAACGACCACGGTAGGGCTCGACGCGATCATCGTAATCTTGGCGGTGGTTTGGCACGGCATTGGCTTTATGTTGCGTCGCAAGATTCCGGAGCAGAAGGTCGGCTACCGCTGGTCGGGCTCGCCCAACGGACGCTCGCGGCGTGCGCTAGTCTTTCGCGGCGCGGGCGACGTGCTCAAAAACGTTCCGCGCGTCTTCCTTCGCTGGTTCTACGCGACGGGACGCAGCCGCCGTCTAACGCTGGCTACGTTTGCACTTCCTATCGCGCTTGCGATTCTGCTGCCCTTGCTTGGCCCGATCGACTTCGATTTCGTTCCTCAAGTCCAGACCGGCGAAATCAACATGACCGTTACGTATCCACCTGGAACGCCGCTGCAGACGACCGCGAAATACGTTAACGGTCTCGAAGATGCGATCATGAAGATCGACGGCATTAAGTCGGTTAGCACGACGGTTGGACGCAAGCCGGAGGGGTGGAGCTCGGCGATCGGCGATAACTACGCCCGTCTCAACGCACAGACGTTGCCCGAGCGCCGCCACGACACGTACAAGCTCATCGATAAAATTCGTAAGCTCGGGTATCTGGTGCCTGGCGGTGTCTTTGAAGTCGCCGGCGACAACGGCGGTGGTTCGGGGGCGTCGATCTTCTATTCGATCGCGGGGCCCCAAGACGAGATCGGTCCCGCGGCCGAGAAAATCGCGCAGTTCCTGCGCAACACGCCCGGCAGCGTCAACGTTGAGACGAGCAATGAGGCGGCCGCGCCCAGGCTGAATGTAAACATCGATGCCCAGAGGGCCGAGGTTCTGGGGATCTCGCCCGCCGACGCCGCGAATGCGGCGCGACTCGCCATCGACGGCGCGGTAGCCACTCGGGTACGAGCGGAGAACAGTCTGGTCGACGTTCGCGTTCAATTCCCACTCGCCGATCGCAAGACGGTCGACGAGCTCCAGGACGTTCGAGTGCGGGCGCAGGATGGGACGCTTGTGCCGATCGCGGACGTTGCAACCATGCAATGGACGAAAGCACCGCTGCAGCTTAAGCGCCTCAACCGTCAGCGCGTCGTCGATGTCTATGGGTCCACTCTTCCCGGCTACTCCCTCGGCGCCGTCACGGGGCCGCTAGAGAAGCAGCTTCATGCTCCGGGCTTCCTCCCGCCGGGCGTCCAGCCCACCGCGCAAGGCGACACCCAGTATATGAACGAGACGATGGCTAACATGGGCATCGCGCTGCTCACCTCGTTCATGCTCGTGTACATGCTGATGGTGATCTTGTATGGATCGTTCCTCGAACCACTGATCGTGATGTTGTGCGTGCCGCTGGCGATTATCGGCGCGCTCGCTGGGCTTTCGTTCATGCACCTCGTCGAGCCGAATGCGGGTCAATCGCTCAACATCATCTCGATGATCGGTATCGTCATGCTCTTCGGCTTGGTAGCGAAGAACGGAATCTTGCTCGTCGATTACTCGAACACGCTTTGCCGGCGCGGCTTGCGCGTGCACGAGGCGGTGCTGCAGGCGGCCGCAACGCGGTTCAGGCCAATTCTCATGACGACCTGCGCGATGGTCTTCGGCATGCTGCCCCTCGCGCTCGGATTTGCCGAAGGCGGGGAGTGGCGCCAAGCGATGGGAACCGTCATCATCGGCGGATTGTTAAGCTCTCTGATCTTGACGCTCTTCCTCGTACCCATGGTCTACGAAACGTGGATCGGCTTCTTGGAGCGGCGCGCCGACCAGCGGGCGGTCGTTGCGGAGATGACGAGGCCCAGCGAAGTCGGCGTCGTTTGAGAGAAAGCAAGCGCGGGTAGAGAGCGCGCATGAAGAACGTGTCACGCATTTTTTTGGCTTTCGCGATCTCCGCGCTCCCTCTCGTTGTAGCCGCGCAGTCGGTTACCGTTATCGTCAATGGGCAAACGATGAGCTATACACAGCCACCAATCGTGCGGGCGGGTCGAGTCTTCGTGCCGCTCCGCGGCGTCTTCGAGCAACTCGGCGCGAGCGTGGTCTACAGCAATGGGCAGATCAACGCTACCGGCAGCGGGCGCACGATCTCACTCACGATCGGTTCGACGCAGGCGACCGTCAGCGGACAGCCCGAAACGATGGATGTGGCGCCATTTATCGTTGGTGCCACGACGTTCGTGCCGTTGCGCTTCATATCGCAGGCGCTCGGAGCGGCGGTCAACTGGAACGATTCGACGAGCACCGTTACCATTAGCGGCCGCGCCGGTGGGCCTCCCCCGCGGCCGGCTCCTCCGCCGCCGCGGCCCGCGCCGAGACCGAACCTGCAGTTCGTCACCGTGTCGCCGACGGGAACGGTTTACACCGCCTATCCGAAGATTCGCTTTCAGTTTGACCGGCCCGTGCGGCTGGCGCAGTTTCGCGTGAAGGTCGACGGACGCGACGTGACGTCCGGCTTGCGTCAGAACGGCCAAACCTTCGTCATAGCCCTGTCATGGCCGCTCGCGACCGGGCCTCACCGAGTACGCGTCTACGGCACGACCGCTGCGGGCGTACCATTCGATCTCTCTTGGAGCTTCGTACGCGGATAAGCCAATAAGCGGTTCGATAAATCGCCGCGCGTTGGTGACGGGAGCGAGCGCTGGCCTTGCGGCCGGGATCGCTCCCGCACTGGCGCGCGACGGGTTCGCGTGCATCGCAATTACGTATCGCTCGACGCCGCCCGACGCGACCATCGAAGCAATCAAAGCGACGGGCGCCGCCGCCGTTGCCGAGCGGGTCGATTTTTTGGAAGAGCCCGCGTCTATCGAAAGCGTACTCGACCGGGCGATACGAAGGCACGGCCCCTTCGACACGCTCGTGCACGCGGTAGGCCCTCTGGTCGTGAAGCGATTTTCCAGCACGACGCTCGATGAGTATCGTGAAGTGATCGACGGGAATCTGCGCAGCGCCGTTCTGACGGCGCGCGCGATCTTGCCCGCGATGCGGGAGGCTGGTTTCGGGCGGGTCGTTTTCTTCGGCATGCTGGGGTCGAGCGAGACGCGCCCTTTTCGCGGCTTCTCGCTCTACCAAGCGGCGAAGAGCGCACTGGTCGCGTTTGCACGATGCCTGGCCGTTGAAGAGGCTTCCAACGGCATTACCGTCAACGTCGTTGCGCCCGGCGACATTCGGAATAAATCGCTCGATCGCGCGGGCGCCTTGGAACGCCCGGCGCGCAATCCCCGTGGGCGTACGGGCAGCTATGAGGATGTTGCGGACGCGGTACGGTTTTTGGTTGCGCCCGAGCGAGATTTCATTACCGGAGCGGTAATCGAAGTGACCGGAGGCTTGCAAACCGCCGCCGAGTGACCGTACAGGACTGCCGCAAGGCCGGCTCGTAAGCTCGGCAGACACCGATGGGCGACGAAACTAACGAACATCAGCCTTTCGCGCTGCCCGGCGCGCACCCTCAATACGGACCCGATAAACTCGTCGCGGTCGAACACATCGACCTTCATCTAACGCCGGACATGGCGACGGAGTCGCTCGATGGAATCTGCACGATGACGGTCCGAGCGCTCGACGAACCGGTTTCGCGCGTGACGCTGGACGCCGTCGATCTCGTGATCTCGGGCGTCCAACTGGTCTCGGCGGAGGGCCAAGCGCGAAGCGATCTGCGCTTTACGTGTCGCGACGGAAAGCTGGAAATTGAATTTGAGCCGCCAATCGCAGCCGGCGAGCGGGCTGCCTTTGCGATACGATATCGTGTTGCGAAGCCGCGCCACGGCCTCTTTTTCGTCAAGCCATCCCCCACGCATCCCGAAAAGGTAGCGCAAGCGTGGACGCAGAGCCAGGATGAATATGCACGCTATTGGTTTCCTTGCCTCGACTATCCACACGAAAAGCAGTCGACCTCGACGACGATCGTCGTTCCGAAAGGTACCTTTGCGCTGGGTAACGGCGAGCTCGTAGAGCGCAAGGACGAAGCGGACCAGACGATTTTCCGATACCGGCAGGACGTTCCGCACAGCACCTACCTGATGACGTTGGTGGTCGGTCCATTCGTCGAGATCGCGCAGGGAAGGGCCGGGAAAAACGGGGTTCCGGTCTTCTATTACGTGTTACCGGGACGAGAGAGTGACGGCGAACGCTCCTTTAACAAAACTCCGCAAATGATCGAGACCTTCGAAGAGCGCATCGGGACCGCGTATCCGTATGCTCGGTACTCACAGATTGCCGTATCGGACTTTATCTTCGGCGGTATGGAAAACACGTCGGCTACGACGCAAACCGACCGAACGCTGCACGACGTCACCGCGCAGCTCGACTTTTCGAGCGATCCGCTCGTTTCGCACGAGCTCGCCCACCAATGGTTCGGCGATCTGCTAACGTGCCGCGATTGGTCGCACGCATGGCTCAACGAAGGGTTTGCGACCTTCATGGAAGCGGTGTGGCGCGAAGCCGACCTCGGTTACGACGAATACCTCTACGACATCTTCGAGTGCCTTTCGATGTACTTGAAAGAAGATGCGGATCGCTACCGCCGACCCATCGTCTGCAACACCTATATTGCGCCGATCGAAATTTTCGATCGCCACCTTTATCAAAAAGGGGCTGCCGTGCTGCACATGCTGCGCGGCGAGCTCGGCGAGGCGCGTTTTTGGCGGTCGGTTTCGCGCTACGTGCGCGATAACGCGCAGCGTTCGGTCGAAACGATCGACTTCGTTCGCGCGATCGAGAGCGCTACGGGACGGAACCTACGAGGCTTTTTCAACCGGTGGGTCTTCGCGGAGGGCCATCCGAAAATCGAAGTACGCATGGCATGGGACGTCGCGCGAAAAGTCGCTACGGTTACGATCGACCAAACCCAGGCCACCGACTCGAAGCACCCCGCCTACGAGTTCGACGTCGAGCTGGCTTTTGCGCCGGCCGCCGACGCGATTCCAGCCGTGGAACGAAACGGCCCGGTACCGGGCGAACGACGAATCCGGGCGCATGTCGAGCGTGCGCACGAGACGATTGCCGTGCCTCTCGACTTCGAGCCGCTGCTCGTGCGTTTCGATCCAGGCTCATTCCTGCTCGCCGACGTCGCGTATGCTATCGGTACGGATCGTGCCGCCGCGGCGTTGCGCGGCGACCCCGACGTCGTTGCCCGCATTCGGGCCGCCCGGGAGCTCGCAAAAGATGGGAACGCTGCGTCACGCAATGCGCTCGAGACGGCGTTCGACCGCGAGCCGTTTTGGGGCGTTCTCGCCGAGGCAGCCCGCGCGCTCGGCGCGACGCGCGCTCCGTGGGCGAGCAGCATTTTGATCGGTGCGCTTTCGCACCGACATCCGAAGGTTGCCAGGGCCGCCGCTGAAGCGCTCGGGAACTTCCGAGATCCCGGCGTCGCGGCCGCGCTCATTGCGGCGGCGCAAGGCCACGCTTCATACTTCGTCCGCGCTTGCGCACTGACCGCGCTAGGAAAGACGCGTGATTGCCGAGCATTCGACGTGCTCGTCGCGGCCTCTAAGGAACGCACCTGGAACGGAACGGTCGAATCCGGCGCGATTGCGGGTCTGGCGGAATCCGCGGATGCGCGAGCGATGCCGCTCGTACTCGATGCGAGCGGTCCCGAACGAAGCGAGGGCGTACGTCGGGCGGCGGTAACCGCGCTAGGCCGCATCGCGCAGCTTGTGGAGAACGAGCGGGCGCGAGCGCTCGACGCGCTCGAATGGCGCCTCGACGACGAAACGTATTCTGTGGCGGTCGCGGCGATTCTAGCCGCCGAGTCGGTCGGCGACGTGCGGTTCCTTCCGGCGCTCGAGCGGCTCGGGGAGCAAGCCTCCGACGGGCGCCTGCGCCGAGACGCCATAGAGGCCGCAATCCGCATTCGAAGGGAGTCGAAGGTTCCCACGCAGGTCAAAATGCTTCGGGACGACATAGATGAACTACGCGAACAGCAGCGTAAGCTTCAGGAGAAGGTCGAGGCGCTCGCGCGCACGTAAGAGACGTGCGCTCGCGGTCGCCTTTCTATTCACTATAGTTGCGATTGCGCTGTTCGCAAAGTTACATTCCGCCTCGAGGTCGCTTCCTCCGGACATCGTGTCCTGCGGTCGCTCATCTCGATTTTTCGGTGAGCAA
>DATDIA010000079.1:0-7099 GCA_036521295.1 Candidatus Cybelea sp.
GTTCGCCGAAGATGGCGTGCAAAAGGGCAAGCTGTGCGTTGGTCAACTCCTGTGCGTCGTCGACGAAAGCCAGCCGATGACGATCGCGCACTCCCGCGGCAAGTTCTCCATCTTTTCGGATCATTTGGGTGGCCGCGATCACGGCATCGCGCTCGGTCATTCGGCCGCTCGCGCTCACGAGTTCGAGGTAGCGTTCGTAGAGTTTCGCCAGGATCTTCGCAAGATCGATCTCGCGGCGCCGCTGCCGCAGCAACTCGTCCGGCGTCGCCGCTAGCGAATCGTGATAGGTATTTTTCGTTGCAGTGAGCAGCCCTGGATCGGCAAAGTTCGGCGGGTTGGCGTAAAATTCGGTCGCGCCCGCGAGCGATCGCGAAAGCAGCACCGCCGGCTCAACGTCGGCATCGCGCAAGCGGCGAATCAGACGGAATGCGGATCGCAGAAAGCGCTGGGGCGTGCCTAGTGCGGGCACTTCTGGATCGAGCTGGCTCTGGGCAAACTCCTCCCACTCTAGCGCGAAGAGCGGCGCGCAGGCTTGTTCGAAGATCAGCTCGGCATCGACGTCGTCGACCAGCGTGATGTTGATGCCGCGTGAACGCAGCAGGGCGGCGGCATACTCGCCAATGCTGCGTTCCGATCCGACCAGAAGCGGATCGGCACCCGGATGAAGCCGGCCGGCGCGCGCAATGCGTTGTGCCAACGCCGTGCTCTTGCCGGTACCGGCCGCGCCTAGGATTGCCAAGCACTCGTCGTACGACGCTTCGACGGCGCCGCGCTGTTCGGTGGTCAGTTCGAGGAGAATCAACTTCCGAAGCGTTGAGTCTGGGCGGGTGGTTTGCAGCCGCATGCCGTTGCGTACGCACAGTACACGCAAGCCGCGGCATTTTCAGTGGGGCTAAACCGACGAATCTCGCCCGATGCGAGCTCGTTGCTCAGGTCGATCATGCGCCCGCGCGATCTTTCGAGGTCGTCGAGGGCGATGCTCTTGCCGACGTGGAGAACGATGGGACGCACGTCGAGCAGGGCGTCCTTCAAAGGGATTAAGACTAACCTCGTCACGCGATCCCCGGCCGCCGTCCGCGCCCAATAGTAAAATGGAAGCTGAAAGTCTCGAAAGCGGCGAACTTGCTCGCCGTACTCCGATACGCTCGTTGCTATGCTTCCGGTCTTATAATCGACGACGCTTGTGCCTCCGGAGCGCTCGTCGCGATCGAGACGATCGATGTACCCGACGAAAGCTCGTCCATCCAAATCCAGCTCCGCGGCAACCTCGCGTCCCACAACTTCGAATGGAGCTTCCCTCTCCTGTGCGAGCAACCAATCCACGTACCGTCGCGCGGTGCGCTGGGCGCGTCGCACCTGCAGCTCGAATTCGACAGAAGTGCCGAACCCATCGCGGTTGCGCTCGAATGCCCACATGACGCACTCGCGGATGCGCCGGCGCATCGCGCCGCCCTCGGTACTTTTGGGTCGAGGAAACTCGGCGTGAAAATCCTCGAGCGCCAGATGGAAGGCACTCCCGTAAGCCGAAGCCGCCGAGCCGGGGTCTTCGACCGCTGCGCACGCGTACTTGAAGAACCACTTGCGCCGGCACTCGGCGTACGTGTTGAGCGCCGAAGCGCTAAAGTGCTTCTGCCAAGCCGCTACGCCATGCGGGTCTTCGGGCGCAGGCGGCTCGGCGAGCTCGAACACAGCCCTAACGTCGCTACTTCTCTCGCCTCGTTCATCTGATGGCCGGTGAGAGACCGGCGAAATCTCGAATGCATCGGCGATTGCCTCCCGCAACGCTTGTCCTTCCAACTCGGGCGGAAACGCTCGAATCCTGCGTGCTGCCCGGGCAAACCGTAGCACGCTATCGCGGTCGACGGGGGGCAATGCGAGACGCCCGCGGTCGATAGCATCCAAAAGCGCGCCCGTTCGAGCGCCAAGGGTGGCGTACGCCGCACCGATATCGTGCGAGACTCCAGAGCAAGACGAACGGATAAGGCGCGCAAGGGAGGCTTCGGATCCGGTGTGATACCAGCGGATGGCATCGTCGACAAACGAACGGACTCGTGCGGACTCGGGCACCTTGCCTAGGAGTTAAAGCTTCCACCAGGCGCCCCTGCAGCCAACGTATAACCGCTTTCCGATGCGGCGTATCATCATCGGCATCACCGGGGCGAGCGGCAGTCTCTACGGATACATGGTGTTACAAGCGTTGCGCGCGATCGGCGGCATTGAGACGCATCTCGTGCTGACGTCGGCTGCGCGCCGGACGATCCAGCTGGAAACCGACATGACCGCCGATGACTTTGAAAGCCTCGCCGACGTCGCGCACCAAGACGACGATCTTGCGGCGGCAATCTCGAGCGGCTCGTTCCTAACCGATGGCATGCTGGTGATCCCTTGTTCGATGAAGAGTGCGAGCGGTATCGCGTACTCGATGAACTCTAATCTGCTCGTTCGCGCCGCCGACGTCTGCCTTAAGGAGAAGCGGCGGCTCGTTCTCGTAGTTCGCGAGACGCCGCTGCACCTCGGCCATTTGCGCACGCTTGCCCGGCTCGCCGAGATCGGCGCGGTGATTTTGCCCCCAATCCCCGCCATGTATGCCAATCCGCAGAGCGTCGATGACATCATCGCGCACACGGTCGGGAAGGCACTCGATCAATTCGGGATCGCAAACGAACTCTTCAAACGCTGGCGCTCGCCCGACTGACGAGCCGACGCGCGAGCGCGACGTCGCTGGGACGGTCGACGTTGACGGCCGTCTCAGGATAAGGTGACACGAGCGCGCGAACGGGTGCGTGAAGGAGTTTCGCGGCGCGCGCTTCGGCCTGCGCGATGGTGAGCCGGCCCACGGCAAACCGCGCGAGCAGATCCCACCCAAAGAGCGATGCCAGTTTGAACGGCTGCTTGCGTGCGGCGCCGAGGCGCTCGATAAAACGCTCCAACATCGGCAACGATCGCGGTTTTATTGCAACGATACCGCCTCCACAGAACGTGCCGTCATGCATTCGTGCCCAGGTATGCGGGATTTCCGGGAAGCGTTGCAGGTGAACTTGCCTTTCGACGCATCCGTACACAACGTCGGCGCCCAGCGCCTTGACACCCGAAATGAAATCTTCTACCGCGGGCTCCGTCAGAACCGGCAGGTCGGACGCGACTATCAAAACGTCGACGTCCTCCTGAAAGCCGGCCAGACCGCTGCGCAAGCTTTCGATGATACGGACGCCGTCAGGCCGCAACTCGTCGGCGATGGCCAAATCGCGATGGGCTTTCACGCTCGGGGGCGCAACCACGACGATCCGTCCCACGCTTGCAGCCCCGCGCAGAGCGGCGAGCACGCGGCCGACGAGCGTGACGTCTCCGATTTCGACGAATGCTTTGTTCGGAGCGCCCGGCTGTAGGAGCGCCACCTCGTCCTGGGGGCCGCCTGCCAGCACCACCGCATCGATCTTCATCAAGCGCGCCACTGGGGCGTCGCGGAAAAAGCGCTGATGAAACGCTCGTAGTTTTCCGGCAAGTCGAGCTGCTCGACGATGCTTTCGATTTTCGAACGTTCGGGCGCAAGCGTAAACACGCACCCGCCCGAGCCGGCCAAGAGCGCATTCGTCGCACCCCCCGCTCGCAGTGCGGCGAAGGCCGCCGCAATCGCGGGCGTCTGCGACGCAATGCGGTCGTGAAAGTCGTTCTGCATCAGCTTTTCCACGGAGGTGAAGTCGGCGCGCTGGAGCGCCTCCAACAACAGAATCGAAACGGATCCCTTACGCGGCCGCTGCGCCCTTTGCATGCGATCTAGCTCACCGTATGCAGCTGCCGTCGAAATCGCCACGGGCGGCTTTACGATCAGCGCGTGCCAGCGGGGTATCGCTCCCGCGGGCGTGATGCGTTCGCCCGTTCCCTCGACGAGCGCGGCCGTTCCCGCCAAGAAAAACGGAACGTCGGATCCCAGCGCTCGTGCAATGCGCAACCAATCGCGCGCAACCGCGGGCCCGAATGTTCCCGTCATTGCCGCCCTCAGCACGGCCGCCGCATCGCTCGATCCGCCTCCCAAACCGGCTTGCACTGGGATTCGCTTGCGCAGCTCCATTCGAATCGCCGGAAGCGTTCCGAGAGCACGTATTGCCGCCACGGCGAGATTTCCGTCGCCTGCAAGTTCGGCACGATCGCACGTAAAGCTGAACTGAGTGCTCGGCTCGATCGTTAGTTCGTCCGCCAGCTCGAGCGGCACCATCACACTGCGTATACTGTGGAATCCGTCGTCGCGCGGGCCCAGCACCTCGAGCGTCAGATTGATTTTTGCCGGAGCCCGCAGGGTCAGCATCCCGACCATCCGTTTGCCGTCGCGTGAGGAGGCGCCTGTGCGCTCGACGCCGCAGTAGAGTCGAGAGAATGGGCTTGAGTTATGACGCGCAGCGCAACGAGTTTTGCGCCTACGTCCTTCACGAATCGGAGACGCCGTACGGGCTTCTGCTTGGAAACTTTAAAACGTACGCGCAATCGACGGCAAAGGGTGGTGTCCGCGGATTGTGGGATGCAGACACCGACCAAATCATCTTTGGAACGCACCACATTGCGTATCGCCTCGGCGACCGCACCTTTTTTCCCCACCAGATCGAGCGCGATCTCACCTTTCTTCCGTACGCACAAATCTCGGAGTTTACGCTCGATCACCGAGTCCACGTTACCGAGGCCTTCTACGTTCCGCACGGCTCGGCATTCGACCGCGCCGTTTCGTTCGTGGTCGACGTTACGCTCTACAACCCCGGTGCAACGGAATTAGAGCTTAGCGTTTTCCCGTGGGCGATGTTGGTGGGACAGCGCTTCTATGGCGAACCGGAGCACGAGGTCCGCGCCTGGAACGACGCCCGCTTTATCTGCTCCAAGAACCTCGAAACGGGCGGCGAGCGATGGTGGGGCGGTTCCCGAAGGCCGGTCGCCGTCGAGCTTTCGCTACGCGAACAAGTCTTGCTCAAGTCGATGCGTCGGGGCACTCTCGCGAGCGCAGCCCCGGCGCAGACGCTCGACGATGTAACCCCCCAGCAGGCTGAACTCGTCAGCCGAAGGATCTTTGGCGCTTTCGAATATCGCATCGCCGTCGCTGCGGGCGCACGCGAGTCGCTGCGTTTGGCGGTCGTCTACCACAAAGACGGGGCCGATCGCAGCCGGCCGGTCCTCGAAGCGCTGCTTGGCGACCGCCAAGCGCTGCATCACACGCAGGGATATTTTACCGACCGTCTTGCCGACGCGCGCTTTCTCGTGCCTTCGCCCGAGATCAGCCGTGGCGTGGTGTGGGCGAAGGCGAACATGCTGCGCATCGTCAAGGAATACCCCCAAGGCTGGGGGGCGACGAACTCACCGCCATCGGATATTCTGGTATCGCGCGATACGTCGTGGCTCGTCCACGGATTCGATTATTTTTTGCCCGAGTTTAGCCGCAACGCACTCGAAGTATTCAACCGCGCGGTCGAGGATAGCGGCCTGATGATCGAATACGTTCGCGGCGTCAGCGGGTATAAAACCGACTACGACCTGAACATTAACGACGACACGCCGCTGCACGTCATTGCAATGCTGCATCATTACAACGCAACGCTCGACGATGTTTGGGTACGCGAGCACATCGCTCTCGTGATAAAACTCACGGACTACATGCTTACGCAGCGCGACGATCGCGGTCTGATCAGCTGTCGCGCGAAGGGCGTCGACATGTACGGCATTTCTTCCTGGCGCAATATCATACCGTATTACACTCTCGACGGCGCCGTGACGGAGATCAACGCCGAAGCCGTTTACGCGCTTCAGGCCGCTGCGATGCTCTGCGCGGTCGTCGGAGACAACGACCACTGGGAGCGCTACGAAGCGGAGTCGCGACGCATGCGCGAGGCGATGATGGATTACTTGTACAACGACGATACGGGCGCGTTCGTGCTCAACTACGATCAAGAAGGAAACTACCAAGACAACTTCACCGCCGATGAGATCTTCCCGGTGCTTTTCGGCATCGCCGATCAAACGCAGCGGCGCGCAATCCTCGCAAGGTTACAAGAAGCCGATTTTGTAACGCCCGTCGGGCTTCGCACGATCTCGACCGCCGACGCTTGGTATTTTCCCTCGTACGGATTCGGATTGCTCGGAGGTATCTGGCCGGATCTCACGCTTTGGTGTTCGGTCGCGCTGGCGCTCAACGGCATGACGGATGAAGCCGTGCACTTTCTCAACATTTCGTACGCCGCAATGGAAGGAGGATCTCCGCGCAACACGGTGCCGGGCGAATTTGCCGAGTGGTTCGATGGCGGCTCGTTGAGCAATCGTGGGATCTATCTCTCACCCTGGACCGGCGCGAAGTACTTATGGGCCGTTGCGGAGACCGTTGGCGGTTTGAACGGCTACCGTACCAGCGGGCGGCCTCACTTAGCGCCATTGCGCCCGAAGGACTGGCAATGGGTTGCCGCGGCGCGGGTACATTGGGGAGGGCGCCGCTGCACGTACGTTGTCGATTTGCGCAGCAACACGATTTACGGCGATATGGCCGAACTTTCGGCGGAAGAGCCATTTACTTGCATACATGCCGGACGCGACGTGAGCGATGAGGTCGCGACGTCGCCGGTCGAAGTCGGTGCTATCGCATTTGAAGACGACGCCGGGGCGGTGCGCATCTTCGTCGGAAATCAGCTCGATCGAGCGCGCAACGTGCTCTTGGAATTTCGCGGCCACACTGCTCGGGTCGATATGGCGCCGGGCGAGTTGCGCGAAGTGCATTTGATCGGCAAGCCAAGTGACCGCAGGGCGCGTGCGGCCAAGCTCGATGTCGTCCGACCGTTGGCGCGGGTATAATCGCTCGGCGGCATGCACCCCTCGACGCGATTTCCAACCCTCGTTTTGGCGGCCGGCGCGGTGGTGCTTCTGGTAGCGGTGGCGTTGGGCGAGCGGATGGGAAACCGGGTCATCAGTCAAGCAACCGAGCAAACGCTTCAATCGGTAATACCCCAGGCCGTTAGTCCGGCACCGAACGCAACACCGCAGCCGTACGGTCCTGACTGGAAAAGATCGCAAGCGCTCTCGGCTGCGGGTGATCCCCATTTTCCCGATCCGCGAATTCCACCGGTTCCGCTGCCGA
>DATDIA010000080.1:0-5928 GCA_036521295.1 Candidatus Cybelea sp.
CAGACCGGCGTCGTCGGTCGCATCGATCCCATCGCGCCGGGCGCGCTCGTGAGCCGCACGAAGATCGGCTGCCCGCGCGAATTGCGGCGTCTGCGCGGCCCAAAGCGTGGCCCGATCGAGCGTCGCGCCGACGCGCAGGGACGACGGCTCAACGCTCTTAATCGTATCGACGACGGGTGCTGCCAGCAGCGCGGCTCGCCCCACGCTCACTTCGCGCATTCCCGCGCGCACGTCCAGGGCGCTTACCAGCGGACGCGCGCCATCGTGGACGAACACGCCTTCGAGCTCCTGCGAGGCCGCTCTCAAGCCTTCGTAGACGCTCTGCTGTCGCGTCGCTCCCCCACGCACGACACGCGGCTTGAGGTGAGGTGCAAATCGCGCGAAAAGCGCACTCATCGCTTCGAACGACTCCGGCTCGGTCGCCACGACTAGCTCCGTAACTTCCGGCATCGCCGCAAACGTCCGGATCGACCACCCTACCATCGGAATGCCGGCAAGCTCGAGGAATTGCTTCGGACCGCCCAAGCGTGTGCCGCGACCCGCCGCCACAATGACGGCAGCCCATTTCAAGAGGCGATGCCCTCACGTTTCGGTCGCGCGAAGATCAACCGGCCGGCGACGGTTTGAAGCACGCTGGTGACGATTACGTCGGTCTCTTCGCCGATCAAACGCCGACCGTGCTCGACGACGATCATCGTCCCATCTTCCAGGTAGCCGATGCCCTGATGAAACTCCTTGCCTTCGCGAATCACGGCGACGTGCAGTTCTTCGCCGGGAAGCACGACGGGTTTGACGGCATTGGCGAGCTCGTTTACATTCAGCACCGAGACGCCTTCGACGTGGGCGATCCGGTTCAAGTTGTAGTCGTTCGTCACCAATTTGACACCCAGCTCTTGTGCGAGCCGCACCAGGCGCGCATCGACGTTTCCCGGAGCCATGTCGTTGAAATCGCGTTCGCTGATCTCGACCACGGCGAGCTCTTGAAGCCGGCTCAGTACGTCGAAGCCGCGGCGGCCTCGGGTACGCTTGAGCGGATCGACTGAATCGGAGATTGCTTGGAGCTCGCGTAATACAAAGCGCGGCACGATGAGCGCGCCCTCGAGGAAGCCGCTCTCCACGATCTCGACGATTCGTCCATCGACAATCGTTGAAGTATCCACGAGCTTTGAGCTTCCATCCGAGCTGCTTCCCACGACGCTTCGCGGCAGTGGGACGATGCGAATCTTCGCACCGATGCGGGCGCCCAAATATGCCGCAAAGATGGCAACGATAAGATAGAGGACGATCGCGACGTAGGTCCCGGCCCGGCCCAAATCGGAAATTAGCTCGAATACAATCCCTTTGATGAGGAACGCGATCAAGAGGCCTACGATCAAACCGGCGGCTCCGCCGGCGATCTCGGCCGGCGTAAGTCGCTCCATAGCCCCTTCAGTTTGACGGAGCTGATTTTCGAAGAGCGCCTGGGCAAGGGGCGCGAGGAGTGCGCCAATGACAGCGCCGACCACCGGAGAGAGAATTAGAAAGGCAACCTGCAGCGCTTCGTTTGCAAAGTGCGGCGAGAGAAGGCTAAAGTAGGCCTCGCGTCCCAAGAGGAAGCCGGCCACGCCGAAGACGACGACAAAAGCGGCGCGCAGGACCGTCTCCGAAAGCGCGTTGGGTGTTACTCGAATGTTATGAAAGCCCCGCAAACATCGTTGGCAAGAAATCGACCTCGCGGCGTCAACCGCATGGTGTCTCCGACGTGCTCCAGCAATCCCATCTGGGAGAACCGAGCGACGACGGTAGCGTATTCTGCCATCACGTCGATACCATAGCGTTCTTTGAACTTGCTTAACCCAACCCCCTGCGCGGTCCGCAGTGCGAGCATGAGCGCTTCGCCCGTGCGTTTACGACCTTCCAGCCGCTCGGCTTCCGACGGAATCGGCTCATCCCGGCATGCGGCGGCGACGTATTCCTCCAGCGATCGCGTGTGAACGCTGCGCAGGCCCTGGCGGTAGGATGCGGCACCGACGCCGAGTCCGACGTACTCGCCGTTTGCCCAGTAGTTGAGGTTGTGCGCGCAGCGATGTCCGTTTCTTGCAAAGTTACTAATCTCGTACTGCTCGTAGCCGGCATCTTGCAGCATCTCGATCGCAATGGCGTAGAGCTCTGCTTCGCGCTCGTCGTCAAAAAAAGCGCCGGGTTCGCGCGCCTGCCAGACGGCATACGGCGTACCATCTTCGACGGTCAGACCGTATGCTGAAATGTGGTCGACTTCAAGGGCGATTGCCGCGCGTAAGGTCCTGCGCCAGCTCGCCGGCGTCTGCCCGGGAACGGCAAAAATGAGATCGAGTGAGACCGACTGCAGCCGTGCGGCACGGGCTTGTTCGACAGCATCTTCAATTTGCGCAATGGTGTGCTTACGGCCGAGCGTTCGAATCTCGTCCGGTTCGAAGGATTGCACGCCGATCGACACTCGGGTGATCCCGGCCCGGCGATAGGCGCGCAGATCGCCCGCGCGCACCAGTTCGGGATTGAGCTCGATGGAGACTTCGCGCGCGCCCCGAAAACGTTCGCGCACCCTTGCAAGCACGTTTGCAATGGTTAAGGCATCGTACGCGTTGGGGGTCCCGCCGCCGAGGTAGATCGTCGCCGCCCACGCCGGTAGCTCGCGGTTGATCTCGGCATAGAGAGCATCCAAATATTCCCGCGCCCCACCCGCGCGCAGCGGCCACTTCGCAAAATCGCAGTACGGGCAGAGATAGGGACAAAACGGAAGGTGGACGTAGACGCCAAGCACGGCGACCCGTTATTAAATTGGCGCGAGTTGCGGTACGATGAGCTCGCTGATTTTGCCGACGACGTCGTGGTTGACTTCTTGGACGGCCGCCCCGACAGCGTGTTTGAGCGCGTTTCGACCCGCGCGGCCGTGCGTCACGATGCAGTTTCCCCGTAGACCCAGCAGCGGCGCGCCGCCGTAGGTTTCGTAATCGAAGCGCTTACGCAACTGCTTCAGAGCGGGAGCGAGCATCGCCGTACCGAGCTTGGTCAACAGGTTGCCGCCCAGAAGCGCATCGCGCATCACGTGCGCAAGGTCGGCAAACATTCCTTCGCCGGCCTTGAGCACGACGTTCCCGACAAAACCGTCCGCAACGATCACATCCGCGACGTTGTGGAAGAGATCGCTGCCCTCGATGTTTCCAATGAAGCGGATGGGCGCCGCGTCCAAAAGCCGCGCGGCTTCAAGCACGAGTTGATTCCCTTTACTTCGTTCCTCACCGACCGAGAGTATGCCCACCCGCGGCTGCGCGATGTTCAGCACGGCTCTAGCGTAGGCCGACCCCATGATCGCGAATTGCTCGAGCCATTCTGGCTTGCAATCGACGTTCGCCCCAGAGTCGAGCAAAACGGTCGGTCCGTTGAGCGCCGGCCACACGGTCGCAATCGCAGGACGAGAGATCCCTTCAATCGTGCGCAGCTTGATCAATGCGATCGCAAGGAACGCGCCGCTATTGCCCGCCGAAATAACGGCATCAGCCTCGCCTTGTTTGACGAGATTGACCGCGACGCCGAGCGAGGTTCGGTCGCACGAGCGCGCGGCCGCCGATGGCGAGAGATCCATGGCAACTGCCCCGGGGGCATGTATTCCGCGGACTCGTTCGGCGCCGCGTCCACGCAGAAGCGGGCGAACGCGCTGTTCGTCCCCGACTAAAATAATCTCCGCGTCGAACTCCTGCGCGGCAAGCAACGCACCCGCAACAATCTCCTGCGGCGCGTGGTCGCCTCCCATCGCATCGATCGCGATGCGCGCTCGGCTCATGGCCGCCCGTCTTTCGGAACCACCCGGGGAATCCTTGCCTATCGTCAACTTTTCGGCTTGCCCGACCGTCCGGTGCCATGATACTATCTGCCGGCTATGGCGAAACGGTGCGAGATATGCGGCAAAGGCCCAAAGGCTGGTAACAACGTGAGCCACGCGATGAATAAGACGAAGCGGCGCTGGCTTCCGAATTTGCAGTCCGTGCGCATCGACGACCGAGGCGTCCATCGCACCGCGCGCGTCTGCACCGCCTGTTTGCGCTCGAACCGTGTGACGCGACGCGCCTGAGGCGCTAAGGCTGGAAGTGATCCCAGCCGGCGGGCTCCGCCGGCGCTCCGTTCCAAACGACGCCCGGTTCCACGCGCACGAGACCAACCCGAGAGAGACGGCGCGCAAAGCGCGCTGCGAAGCGTCCCGCTAAGTAGGAGAACGCACGCGGCCGGATCGCGGCGAGCAGCTCGAAATCCTCACCGCCGGCCAGTCCGAAGCGTTCGGGATCCTCGCCCCGTGCCTGCGCGAGCGCCCAAGCCGACTCGGCAACGGGAATAGACTCGAGCTCCGCACCGCACCCGCTTGCCGCGGCGAGGCGCGCAACGTCGGTCGAGAGACCGTCGGAAAGGTCCATCATCGCGCGCACGTCCCGGCTAGCGGCGAGAAAGCGCCCTTCTGCAACGCGCGGTTCGGGGCGGCGAAAGGCCCGCAGCGCTCCTTCCACGAGTTCGTCGCCAATGTTCTCACTTTTGCGCGTGAGCTCGAGACCGGCGCGCGCCGCGCCCAATGCGCCGGTGACCGCGAGAACGTCGCCGGGACGCGCGGCGGCGCGAGTCTTTGCGTGTGAAGCGCGGACTTCGCCCACTACGGTAATTGCGATCGTCCACGCTTCTGCACGCGAGAGATCACCGCCGACGATTCTGAGTTTACAGCGCGTCGCGCACGCGGCCAGGCCGCGGTAAAGCTCCAGAATCTCTTCCAAGCCCATGTCTTGGGGTACACCCAGGGCTACGGTAGCGAGCAGCGGACGTGCCCCCATGGCGGCCAAATCACTCGCACTAGCCGCCATCGCCCGCCAGCCGGCATCGGCTAGCGTCATCGCGTCGCGAGTAAAATCAACGCCTTCCACGAGCATATCAGTCGAAATAGCGCTGCGGTGCGAGCGCGAGGGCTGCCAAAGCGCCGCGTCATCGCCCACACCCAGTTTCACCCGCAGCCGATGCGCAGGGCCGCGCGGTTCGACGAGCTCGCGGATCGCCTCGACTACTTCGTCTTCGTTCACGCCACGAGCGCGCGAATGCGGCGCAGCTCCGCCGCTGGATCCGGGGCGCCAAAGACCGCCGAACCCATCACGAGCACGTCGGCGCCGGCCTCGACGAGTTCGCGTGCGTTCTCTGCACCGACGCCGCCGTCCACTTCGATCAGACAGGCCGGATTACGGCGATCGACCAGTGCGCGTGCCTCGCGAACCTTCTCAAACGCCCGTGCGAGAAACTTCTGTCCCGAGAAGCCGGGATTGACGCTCATGATCAGCACGGTCTCGCAATCCTCGATGACGTCCTGCAGCAGCTCCACCGGCGTCTGCGGACAAATTGCGAGGCCCGGCTTCGCGCCCAAATCGCGAATGTGAGAGAGCAACCGTTGCGCGTGGAACGTCGCCTCCAAATGAAAGGTGATGCGATCGCATCCCGCGGCGCGAAATGCGTCAACATAGTGCTCCGGTTCCACGATCATCAAATGCGCGTCGAAAATCAACGTCGAGATCCTGCGCAAATCGCCGATGATCTTTGGCCCCCACGTGATGTTTGGGACGAAGCGTCCATCCATGACGTCGAGGTGCATATACTCGGCGCCGCCCTCTTGTACGATCGCGATTTGCTCGGCAATGAACGCAAAATCGGCAGAGAGCAGCGAAGGCGCCAGAATGGTCATCCGTTCACCCTTCGCCCTTCGGCGAAGCCTGTCCTGAGCGACTCGAAGGGCTCAGGATGACGTAGGCCGCCTACGGTCAGGGCGACGCTTGCGGAGAAGGCGATGGGCGTTTGGTGCCATAGACTTTCGGCGGCTCAGTGCCAAGGCGTGTTTCGCTCACCAGCGCATTGTTGACGTACATGTCCAACAAAGACGTGCCGATTGCC